>JACVIX010000127.1 GCA_015711725.1 Candidatus Geothermincola primus
ATGGACAGAGAAAATTCCGTAGTACCTTTGATTACTTTGCTTTTGCCCTGGATATCGCTGGCGGTCATATTAACCATTCCCAAGAAGGCGCCCACCTTAAGGAAGTGGATATGTTTCCTAGGCAGCGTGGCTACCTTCGCCCTGACCCTCACCATGATTGGGGGAATATTGGATGGGAAGGTCTACGTGTTTCGCATAGCCTCCATGGTCGAGGGCATAGAGATCAGCCTCGCAGTGGATAGCCTGGGCTATTATTTCGGGTTGGTGATCGCCTTCTTGTGGATGCTCGCTACGGTGTATTCCATAAAATATATCGATCACAAAGAGAACCGGTTTTTCGCCTTCATGGCCATGTGTGAATCCTTTATCCTGGGTGTGGCCTTCTCCGCCAACATGTTCACCTACTTCATTTTTTATGAGATGATGACCTTCGGTTCCTACCCCCTCATCGTGCACGAGGAAACCCCAATAGCCCGAAGCGCTGCATACAAGTACCTGGTATACGCCATCTCCGGAGACGTGGTGCTTTTCTTTGGCATTGTTGCTCATTATTTCTGGGGAGGGGGGACGCTCAGTTTCGGCAGCATGGGCACCTTGAGTCTGGAAAACGCCTCCCGAGCAATACTAATGGCGATCTTCTTCTGCTACCTTGCGGGATTCGGGGTGAAGGCATCCATCATGCCTCTACACGGTTGGGTTCCGGATGCCCACCCGGCGGCGCCCTCACCTGCCAGCGCCCTTCTCTCGGGAGTAATCCTTAAAGCGGGAGCCATCGGGATCATCCGGGTGATGTTCAACGTATTTGGTATCGATCTAATCCGGGAGCTCAAGGTGCACATACCCTTGGCGGCACTTGCCAGCATAACTATCATCTTCGCTTCCATTTTCGCCCTAACTCAAGACAACCTGAAGAGACGGCTGGCCTATTCCAGTATCGGACAGGTTTCCTACATATTGTTGGGTATATCCCTGCTCAGCTATGATGGGGCTCTGGGGGGAGTCATGCACCTGGCCCACCATGCGCTCATGAAAGGCTGTCTCTTTCTCTGCGCTGGGGTGATTTTGGTTAAGACTGGGAAAAAGAATATAAGTGAGATGAAGGGGATAGGCTATAAATTGCCCTTCACTATGATAGCATTCTCCATATGCGCGCTGGCAATGATGGGGACCCCGCCTTCGGTGGGCTTCATCAGCAAATGGTTGATCGGAAGCGGGGCGCTCCAAGCCGATCAGGCTTTTTTCGTGGTGGTGTTGCTGATAAGCGCTCTGCTTAACGCTGCGTATTTCCTCCCCATCATTTACACCGCTTTCTTCCAATGGGAAGGAGAACACCATCCCCCTCTGGAAGTAGGCAGGGAAACATCCCTTGAAATGCTCATTCCAGTGGTTGTGTTGGCATTGCTGGTTATCGTGGTAGGGGTGTGGATCAAGTTGCCGGGGTTCCCTTATTCACTAGTTGAGGTTTTCGCTAAATTGATTTTTCATTAACTTAGAGAGGTGAGATTTTGGCCGTAGGGACCCCCTTGTCGCCAACTTTCTCCCTTCTACCCCCAGTGATGATGGGACTTCCCTTGCTGGGGGGAATAGTTTTGGCGTGGATGGGGGAGCGAAGAGCTCGGCTTAGAAATCTCTCCGCCGTGGCTTTCTCCGGTGCTACCCTGGCTGCTGCTATCGCCCTGGCAGCACAGGTTTTCAACCAGGGCGTCGTATACTTTAACCTGGACCTGCTCAAGATTGGCGATCGTTTCGTGCTCAACTTAGAGGTTGACGCCCTGGGTGCTTTCTTCGCCCTCTTCGCTTCTATCCTCTGGTTCGCGGCCTGTATGCATGCCTACAGATATATGGACCACGAGCACAAGCGTACCCGTTTCTTTCTCTTTACCTTGATAACCGAGACCGCCACCCTAGGGGTCTTCCTGGTACGGGACTTTTTCAGCCTGTTCGTCTTCTTCGAGCTCATGGGGCTGGCGGCATTCTTGCTAGTCATTCACAGTGAGACGGATAAAGCGAGGCAAGCGGCTATAAAGTATATGTACATGACGGTTGTGGGAGGATTAAGCCTGCTCGCTGGGATCTGGCTCTATTACCAGCACAGTGGGACTCTCGGTTTCATCCCGCCACAAGACAGCTCCTGGCTAGCTGGCTCTTTAAAGTTGGTTGCTCTAGGTTGTCTCATTGCGGGATTCGGGGTGAAAGCGGGCATGGTCCCACTGCACATCTGGCTTCCCGACGCTCATCCTGCCGCCCCATCTCCCGCCAGCGCTCTCCTCTCAGGAGTGATGATCAAGGCGGGAGCGTACGGTATTATCCGGACCGTTCTCACTTTTTTCTATCACCCACTAGCTCACCATGCGGGAGAGGGAGCTCATGTGGAGGTGGCGACTCATGGTGGAGGCGCGGTGGCTCAAAGCATGGGAAACGCGGCTCACTCCAGCGCCGCGGCCCATGGGGGTCTAGCATTTAACCTGCAGACCCTGGGGTTAGCCATTATCTGGATCGCCGTGGTCACCATGTTCGTTGGCATGGCCCTCGCCCTGGTGCAAGACGATATCAAGCGTACACTTGCCTACTCCAGCGTGAGCCAGATGGGATATATCCTCTTTGGGGTGGGATGCCTGGCTTTCTTGGGGTCTGAGGGAGCGATAGGGCTGGGGGGGTCCCTCTATCATATAATCAACCACGCCTATTTCAAGGGTTGTTTCTTTCTTGCAGCGGGGTCCATTCTTTTCTGCACCCATGAACTGAATATGTTCGAGCTGGGTGGTTTGTGGAGAAAAATGCCCATCACCTGCTTTTGCTGGTGTGTCGCCGCTTTGGGGATAATGGGCATCGCCCTCTTCAATGGTTTCGTCTCCAAGACATTGCTTCACCATGCCATTGTGGAGGCGCATCATCTCTCCGGAGAGGCAAGATATACCATGGCTTCCTGGATAAAAGCTGCGGAAGTTCTGTTCATCATAACCAGCGGTGGGACTATAGCTTATAACTTGAAAATGTTGTACTACATATTCTTTCGAAAACCAGAGAAGAATAACGAAAAGGTGGAGCATGCCAAGGAGGCCCCCCTATGGATGTTAGCGGGGACTGCCATCCTCGCTCTGGGGGTGCTTTTTAACGGGATATTCCCTGGTATAGTAATAAGGAAACTTATCCTAGGTGTGGCAAACCTCTTTCCCGCGCTAGAACATCACACCGTGGAACACTTGGGAGAGATATCCATCTATCAGTGGTCCAATATCAAAGAGATCATCATACCGATTCTGATCGGTATCGCCGTATTCATCTTCGGCGCCAGGAAAGATCTATTCAGGTTGAGCAAGATCAGGTTAGACCTCTTTCATATCCGCCTGCCTCGGTGGCTGGGGGTGGATTACTGGTACGTGCAGGGTGCCGGTGGGTTCATTGCCACGCTTTATATAGGCAAAAGGGTCTATGGCAGGATTGAGAATAAAGCGGTAAACGCCCTTAAGAGCAAGTCTTCAGAAATGCTCATCTTCGCTCAGAAAAGGATTATTTCTCCCATTAGAGAATATCAGGGCGATTTGGCTTTGGGGGCTTTGGTGTTAGCGGTTAGCTTGGTATTATTTTTACTAATAAAACTACTTTGATATGGCCAATCGCGTTGGTTAGTGTTATTGCGAAACAGGATAGAGTCGAAGATATAATAAACATAATTAATAAAAAAAACTAATAAATAATTGGTTATAAGGGGTGAGCTTTGGTGAACTATCCCCTTTACGCGATGACGGGCAGGGACATTTTAGCCATTGTGGTGGCTATTGGGGGAGGATTTAGCCTTTTTATTTATCTGGTGGTTTCCGGCGCTTTCAAGGCGAAGATATTCAGATTGGGTCCCCACAAGGAAAAAGTGCCCGAGGAAATGGAGGTAGAGCACTGGTATACTCGACTTGCCAATACTTGGAACAGAATGCTCTATGGAAGCGGATGGAGATACGCGAAGGCGAAGAAGAGGGCCAGAGTCGCTTTGAGAAGGCGCTACCGCACGATGCCGACAATGTTGCCCAAGGAAGCAAAGGTTGAGCATTGGTATACTCGACTTGCAAACACTTGGAACAGGATGCTCCTCGACGGCGGATGGTTGTACGCGAAGGCGAAGAAGAGGGCCAGAGTCGCTTTTAAAAAAAGCTACCGAGAGATGCAGAAAAGTTCCAAAGAAAAGGTTCCAGGCACTTTCAGGCGTCTGAACCGGGATATAGCGGTGGGCGCGCTCATCATCACCATAACCCTAGTGGCTTTTCTCTTGATTAAATTGCTCTAATAGACTGGGGAATGCGCAGAGGGAAAGGAGGCGATATTTTTGCGACATAATATCATAGGGAGATATTTAATCGCGATCTTGGTGTTAGTCAGCCTATTCTGTTTATTGGGGAATAAAGCGCAGGCTATGGCTGAAGGTGAAGGGGGAGGATCCGGAAGGACCCCCTGGATAATAGTTATCCTCGCCGCGGTATGGATGGTGACATTATCGGCTATTTTGATCTCTTATTTCCGCATAAAGAAACGGGGCGAGACTGAAGAGGAGAGGAAGAGCAAAGAGACCGATTGACTAGGAAGGACATAAAGGATAAAAGGGAGAAGCTCTTTGGGTAGCGCGATTCGAGCTAAAACTAAAAATAGTGAGATCATGTTCAGAGAATATGTGAGTAGATTCTATAGAGAGCAGATGCGAGCTGAAGGACTTATCCCCTTTCAGGTAAAACTGGGAGAGAGCGACCTTTATGTCTGGGCGGAGGAAGACCTTTTCCAGCGGGCTCATGAGCTATTGCTCCACTACCGGGAAGAGCTGGAGAGGTTCATATCAAAGCACCCTATCTTCGAGGAAACGTTGGCGCCTTACCAAATTCCATCCAGCGCCCCTGATATCGTTCAAGCCATGAGCGAGGCCGCTGGTCTTATGGGTGTGGGCCCCATGGCCAGCGTGGCGGGAGCAATCGCGGATTTCGTGGGCAAAGGGCTGCTTGCACAAAGTGCGGAGCTGATCGTGGAGAATGGTGGAGACCTTTTCATTGCTTCTCGAAGGGAGAGGAAAGTGGGGATCTTTGCGGGCAAATCCCCTTTGAGCGGAAGGCTGGCATTATCTATATCCCCCTGCCCTGAAGGCTTGGGGGTTTGCACCAGCTCCGCAACGGTGGGCCCTTCTTTGAGTTTGGGGAGAGCGGATGCGGCTCTGGTGGTGGCGGAATGCGCCACCCTAGCAGATGCGGCGGCAAGTGCATTGGGAAACCGGGTAGCCAGGCCGAAGGATATCCAGCCCGCCCTTGATTTAATAATGGAAAAGAAAGGTATTATCGGAGCGCTAGTGATACTGGGAGAATATCTGGGGTTGGCGGGGGATATCTCCCTAGCTCCAGTGGGGATTGGAATAGAAACAAACCGCTGAAATAGTAGTCTCAATAATATCCGCGGAACATTCAGGATAAAATCGAAAACCATCGCATCAGCTTTTGGCGGAACTCACATTCTCATCATGGCCAGATAGAGTATCTTTAGAAGTAAATGTGAGTAATTTTAAAAATTTGAATTTTCAAGCAAAGAAGGAGCATGGAATTGGCAAGTCCTAGCGAGAACCAGTTAGACCTAAACGTGATGCGCGACCTCTTCGACTGTGGGGAGAGGGAGGCCATGAAAGTGCTGATCCTTGACCATATAACGGAGCGGTTGAATCTGCGCGGATGCCTATTAGTGGAATTCTCTCCCCCCATCTCGGGCAGCCAACCGGTTATAGCTGCCGCCAGCAAAACCAGCTCGATAGATTGGGATGACGCGCCTTCGTTCTTGTCCTATCTTGAGGAAAAGTATCGCGGCGGAGAGACCTCCTTCGATATTCGCCTTCCAATGGCAAGAGAGGGAGGTGAAGTTGCGTCGAGAAGGTCGCGCTTGTATGCTCAACTTCTGCCCCTAACCAGCGGAAGAGATTGCCAAGCGGTCTTGTGCCTATTGTCCAATACCCCCATCGACTTGGATGTGGCGACTCATGAATCTCTACGGTTATATTTCTCCTGTCTCAACTGGCTGTATAAGCAGGACTTGGAGCGTTTAGAGACAGAGAGGAGACTGGAAAAGGCATTGAAGGAGATCGACTTACGGGAGAAAGAGCGGAATAGGTGGTTAAATTTTTTCTACATGACCACTCACGATCTAAAGGCTCCTATCTCCTCCGTATACAACTATTTAAAAACTGTTTTAAGGAAGAGCATCGACGTCCTGGATGAGCGGATGTCCAAGATCATTGAGAGGAGCCTGATAAGGCTGGATGAGGTAATGGATATGATCGGAAGCCTCCTAGAATTGACCCAATTGGAAGACCCTAGAGCATTAGAGGAGTTTAATGAGCTGGATTTGAAGGAGGTGCTCTGGGGTTGCATGGAAATCGCGGATAGCCTGGCCAAAGCAAAAGGTTTAAAGGCAAGCGTTCAGGTAAGTAGGTCACTGCCTGGAATATTCGGTTTGGAGAAACGCATCTCCCAGCTGGTCATGAACCTCTTGACCAACGCCATAAAATACACCCCTCGAGGGGGGCGGATAACCCTCAAGGCTTTTCGCCGAGAGGATGAGGTCATCGTTCAGGTGGAGGACAACGGCATAGGCATCAACCCCCAATCCCTGCCCCGAATATTCGACGAGTTCTATCAAGCGGAGTCATCCTCCGAGGGGTCGGGGCTAGGGCTTTCCATCGCCAGAAGAATCGTGGATATGCATCGGGGGCGGATCTGGGCGGAAAGCCCCCTGGATGCTCAGGGAAGGGGCACCAGGGTTTCTTTCGCCCTTCCTCTGGGGTGGTCTTCACCCTTGGATGAGGACTATTTCGATGGTAAAAAGCCTTCTGATATACTTAACACTTGATGGTATTGATATAATGGGTTGGATTAATTAGGTCGGATTAGGCGTGATAGTGGCATTGTGAGGTGTGTAAGGTGGCGCATAAGATCTTGATCGCTGATGATGACCCCGACGTAGTGGAGGATCTGAGCATCCTCTTCGAGGATGAGGGGTACGAAATAGTAGTGGCGAGCGATGGGGCAGAGACTCTAGAGAAGATCGAGCAGGAAAACCCCGATCTGATCATTCTCGATTTGCTCATGCCCAGGGTAGACGGTTTCGCCGTATTCAACACGCTGAAGGATCCCAAATGGGAGCGTTGGTCGGGGATTCCTGTGGTGGTGCTCACCTCGGTAAGGGAGGAGGTAAGCCAAAGGCGTTATGAGTTGGAGACGGGTATGCGCATGGATTATGACGCCTATATAGAAAAGCCTTACGATCACGAAGAGTTACTGGAGCTAGCAAAGAGGCTCATCCAGGAGAAAGGGTAGTCCTCGAGCGAACGATATCCCTACAATTTTCATCGCTTGCCCACTTGAATTGATAATTATATAATTTGAACGGCGATGCTGGAGCGTGTGTTTGAAAAGGAGGGTATGATGAGAAAGGGCATGTTCTTGGCTGGCGTAGTCGCCCTGATGGCGGTAGTGATGGTAATGGCGGTCACGCTGCCAGGATGCAAAAAGGAGGCGGGAGAGAAAAAGACCTACACGGTGATCACCCTCAATCCTGGAAAACTGTTGATAGGCAACGACACCACCTACGCACCCATGGAGTATATGGAGGCGGGAACTCCTGTGGGCTTCGATATCGACTTGGCCAAGGAGATAGCTTCACGTCTCGGTCTGGAACTACAGATAATAACCACCAATTGGGATGGCATCATCCCCGGCTTGAAGACGGATAAGTACGACGTGATCATGTCCGCCATGACCATCACCGAGAAGAGGTCCCAGGAGATCGACTTCAGTGACCCTTACTTTGACGCGGATCAGTCTTTAGCGGTGAAGAGTGGGTCCTCCATTAAAAGCACCGATGACCTTAAGGGCAAAGTGGTGGGGGTGCAGATCGATACCACTGGTCAGGAATGGGCAGAGAAGAACCTCACCGGCTTAAAAGAACTGCGCAAGTACGAAACCATCATTGCCGCCTTCGAGGACCTGAAGCTTGGACGCGTCGATGCAATTATCAACGATTTCCCGGTGAACAACTGGTACAGCAAGGATGGCAAGACCGAGGTAGTGCAGATTATCAAGACCGAAGAGCGCTATGGCATCGGCATCAAGAAAGGAAATGACCAGCTGCGTGAAGCCATTAACCAGGTGCTCGCGGACATAAAAGCCGATGGAACCTACGCTACGATCTACGAGTCGTGGTTTGGCAAGAAACCTGAATAGCCTGAGTTACGATCTTGTTTGACTGAACGTGTACATGAAGGCCTGCATGACCAGTTGGTTGTGTGGGCCTTTGTTCTGGTCTTTTCCCTATAGAATAATTGAAGGCAACCGGCCGTTTAAACAGAGAGGTCGCTCGCTAACTAGCGGAAACAAACGGCAGCGAGTTGGAACTTGTAAAGCCATGGCGATATCGTATATAAGACTTGTGTTTCATGAGAAGAAGAGGGAGTGACGAGAGATAAGCAACTTTTTCAAAGAGTTCTTTAACTGGAGGATCCTCTGGGAATCCCTTCCTTATCTCCTGAGGGGTTTTCTTCTTACCATTAAATTAGCCGCAGTTTCGGAGGTCTTCATTCTTATTCTAGGTTTGATCATCTCCCTAATCAGGATCTCCCGCATTAGAATATTCCGATTTCTAGCCGCGGTCTATATCGATGTGATCCGGGGAATGCCCCTGCTGCTGCAAATTTTTTTAATCTACTTCGGTCTGGGATATCTAGGTATCAACCTGAGCAGATTTTGGGCGGGGGTCTTCGCTCTCTCCATATGTTACGCCGCATATGAGGCGGAGATATTTAGGGCGGGCATCGAGTCCATCCACAAAGGCCAGATGGAGGCGGCTCGCTCTCTGGGGATGGGATACCTAAAGGCTATGCGCTATATTATTCTCCCCCAAGCGGTGAGGAGGGTGATTCCCCCTCTCTCCAACGAGTTCATCGCACTG
Organism: Candidatus Geothermincola primus; assembly: GCA_015711725.1. Lineage (GTDB taxonomy): Bacteria > Actinomycetota > Geothermincolia > Geothermincolales > Geothermincolaceae > Geothermincola > Geothermincola primus. The sequence goes on from JACVIX010000127.1 coordinate 8,962, forward strand.
TTAAAAGATACCTCATTGGTCTCGGTGATCTCCCTCTCCGAGGTTCTTTACACCGGGAGGGAAATCATGGGAAAAACCGCCAACGTCACCCCGCTGGTGGGAGCCGCCTTGCTCTACCTCTGCCTCACCATACCCCTGATGCGCCTCGTACAGTATATGGAAAAGAGGCTTTCCCGGGGAGATTGAGATGGCGTTTACTTCGCCGGCATGGGTATTTGGCGGGTAATGCAGCGAGAGAGCCGGCCATACCCGGGGCTTGCGAAGTGCTTACGCAAAATTATGAAGGGAGAATAATGAGTTAGCGCGGCGTTTCTGTGAGAGTAGTCTTTTGGGCTCCCAGATGGCTTCTCTGGCGCCTCTTCGAGGTCAAACATAGAGTTCGATTCTGATGATGATTTCCAGGTAGATGGCTTTTTCTTGTGACTTAATTGAGATCGGTGTAGGTTTGGATTTCATCCAATGGCTGATAGAATAAGAGGTACGGATTATCCCAAGGCAAGATTTAAAGGAGCAGATGTGGCGTTGGAGAAGCGAGAAGAGATCGAGCGCAAGGATAA
>JACVIX010000128.1 GCA_015711725.1 Candidatus Geothermincola primus
TAGACGCTCAAAAGATACCAGTCCGGCTGACATAAGCGGTTCATCGCCACGGTTTCTTGAAAGTCTTTCTTGGTCTCCCCGGGTATGCCGATAAGATTGTAAATTCCCACCTCCAAACCACATCTCCTAGCCGCTTGGACTGCCCTGATGACGTCTTGGTTGGAGTAATTACGCTTGAGAACTTCTCTTCGGAGCCTCTCGTTTCCAGATTCCAGGCCTATATTGATGAAGCGGAAATTGCTTTGTTTCAGGGCTTTGAACAATTCTTGGTAGTCGCGGTTGGGGGTAATTCTTAAATTGGCTCCATAGATGGGAGGATCTTTCAGGCGTTGGTTCAGGTCCTGGAGGGCGGAACAGAGATCGAGCGCCCACTCTCTGTCGAACCCCAGTGTTTCAACTTCTAGATAAATCTCTCCCGCATCGGGATACCGTTCCTTAATCTCCTCGATCTCGGCGACGATGTTTTCCGGAGAACGGTAACGCACATATTTACCTGGTGCGAGCCTTCTTAAGGCATGGTTGCAGCAGTAGGTGCACTGGAAGGGGCAACCTCTTCCAGAAAGAACGGAGGGCCTCCAAGAGGGATGGGCTATCCAGCGCTCCCACATCTCTCTATCGGGGAAAGGAAGGCTGTCCAGGTCCTCAATCACCGGCCTGGTCGCGTTTTTCTCTATGCCCCCGTTCTTTTTAATCCATAGGTTGGGAATGGAAGAAGGCTCCTTTCCCGATTCCAGCTGCTCCAACAGTTCCAGGGTGGCATGCTCCCCCTCTCCCACGCAGACTGCGTCGAAAGCGCCCTTGAGGGAATCCTCCGGATTGAGCGAAACATGAGGTCCACCCGCCAGAGTGAATATTGTTGGGTAGCGGCTCTTCACCCTTTGGGCCACCCTTTCCATAAAGGGGAATTCGCTATAAACGGCGGTGAAACAGATTAGACCGGGGTCAAATTTTTCGACGAAATCGTCGACCAGTCTCTCCGTGCGCCTGGTGAGCACCAGAAGATCGGTTTTGTGCCCTTTCTGCCTGATAAATGACGAAATATATGAGATGCCGAACTGCACTCTTTCCTGCCACTCCAGGGGTTTCTCCAGGGTGTAGGGGTCTTGCTCCGAGTAAACGAAAAGCACGTTCATAGTTAAATCTTATATTACCAGGGCATCTACATTTGAAAGTGTTCGATGCCAAATATACGAGCTACTCTCCTGCATCAGCTTTGAACAGCAACGCCAAAGCATATCCCTGATTAAGCTGTCTATCAATAGATGGCTAAACCTCCATACCGTACCAGCTTGAGACGGCATTAATGTATTAATGGAATATTTAATGGAATGTATATCCATCAAGATGTAGATACCTCCTGGGTTTCAAACCCTAGTGTTTCAACGGGTCAATCTTAAAGAATGTTATCAGAATAATCTGGCTACCGGCAAGCGAAAGGCCCCCTTAAAAAGACCTCTAAAAGATAGAAGCCATGAGGTTACATATCTATCCTTTTATCTCCTTGTCGAGGATGCAGATCAGAACCCGAATGAGATTTTATCGATCTAGTTGGCTGAGGTCCAACCGGGAAAAAGATCAGATGAATTTGCTTGATTTTTCGAAGACAAAAAGGGCGTTTAAGGAATAGCTGTTTTCTCCATGCGCTAAATGTTTTTTTCTTTGAGGGTGAAGTTGTAATTGAAAGGCGTTCTCTGAAAGCGCTTTATAAACATAGATTATGGATGCCACAAGGGAGAAGTAGGGTGGGCGCCGAGATGACTTTCCCCTTATTGGAATATGGAGATGTCCCCTCTCTCTTTTCTCCGAAAGAACCTCAATCTCAGGCGAATACTGTGCTTCCGGATTCTATGGACAAAGGTTTTAGCTTGACATAAATTATTAACAGTTGAAATGGGGTGGCGAATTGGATTTGAGAGAGCTAGTCCTGGACGCCCTAAGAGGAGAGGCAACCTACCGAGTTCCCGTGTTAGGCCCGGGTGGCTTGATAAATATCTTAAATAACGAGATAGCGGGTCGTTTAGGTGTCCCCCTCTCTTCTATCCATTACAGCGGGGAGATGATGGCGGAGATGGCCAGAACCATAAGGAACATGGTAGGTTACGACAATCTGGCCGTTCCATTGTGCACCACTGTGGAGGCGGAGATTCTGGGGGCGCGGATCGATATGGGTGGACCTAGTTCCCCTCCACGCGTCTCATCTTCCTTATCGCTTGACTTTCAATCTATCCGACGCGCTGCGGGGACTGTAAGCGCCTCTCACGGAAGAATACCGGCAGTGCTCAAAGCGATAAACATCTTGAGGCTTTTAAGACCTCGGCTGCCCATCTTCGGCAACGTAATCTCCCCAACCACCCTACTGGTACTTCTGGTGAGGCCGGCGGAGATAATCGAAGCTTTGCATACCCGCGGAGGAGAACTAAAAAGCCTACTGGAAACGGTGGAGGGTTTCCTCTCTTATTATGTGGGAATAATGGTGGAGAGCGGCGTAGACGTTATCGTGGTCAACGACCAGGTATCCACGGGCGAGATTTTGGAGGATGATTCGTTCCAACGGCTATCTCTGGACTTGTTAGACGAATTGGCTCAAGATATCCACCGCGCTGGCGCCGCCGCGGTATTGCATATCTGCGGTAACGCCGAGCTATTCTTTGACCGTCTTAAGACAATGGATTATGACTGTTTCTCCTTCGACTATCGGGTGGACTTGGAGAAAGCATGTTCGGAGCTGGCGAAGCCAATCATGGGTTGCGTCAACCCCACGCTTATAAACTATTATCCACCTGAGATGGTGCTGGAGGATGCCCTGCTCACCATAAAGAAGGGTGCTTCTCTTTTATCCCCTCCCTGTGGGCTGGGCATGGAAGCGCCCTTGCAGAACTTAAAGGTTATCTGCGAAGCCGTTCGACACTTTAGGCCATAGCTTTTATCGTTTATTCGGGTCAGTTACTTGAGTTGATTAGATTGACGAGGTTGCAGTAGATAAAAAGACGGATTACTGCGAGGGATGACCGCGTGCGCGCGTTAGCGTTGGTCTCATAACTGGCGAATCATAGTGGTGGCTTCTCTTCAAGGAAGCGTCTCTTGGCGAAGTCCTTTTAGCCTTAAAGTAACGCCCTCGCGATCCGATGGGCTCGTTGTGTTCAGATATTGGCTGCTGATTCCAGGATGGATCTGGCTGCCACCAGACCTGATACCGAGGCTTGCATGAGGCTGCGGGTGATCCCCGCCCCGTCGCCAATAGCGTATAGGTTGCTTATCTCCGTTTCCAAGTTGGGACCCAACCTGGGCCGCGAAGAATAGAATTTCACCTCCACGCCGTAGAGTAGGGTGTTGCGAGAATAGAGGCCTGGGGTGAGGGTGTCCAGCGCTTGCAGCATCTCCAAAATATCGTTGATGTACCGATAGGGCAGCACGAAGCTAAGGTCACCGGGTGTGGCATCTGTGAGAGTCGGTTTTACCGTGGAACGAGCTATCCTTTCGGGGGTGGAGCGCCGCCCCGCCAGTAAGTCTCCCAACCTCTGGATTATAATTCCTTCCCCGAGCAGGTTGGCGAGGCGCGCAATATATTTCCCATACGCGATGGGTTCCCGGAAGGGTTCGGTGAAAGCGGTGCTTACCAGAATGGCGAAGTTGGAATTCTCGGACAAAATGTCCGCGTAGCTATGTCCATTTACGGTGAGCACGTCACCGTAGCGCTCCACGCAGACCTCCCCGTAAGGGTTCATGCAAAAAGTCCTCACCCTGTCCTCGAAGTTTTTAGAGTAGTATATCAGTTTCGGTTCATAAAGATCGTCGGTGATAGGCTTGAGTATGGGAGCGGGAACCTCCACTCGGACCCCAATATCCACTTCATTGGCTCGCATCTTCCCGCCCAGGCATTCTATCTGCTCGGATAACCACTGGGCCCCTTCCCTTCCGGGAGCCAGCACCACCCAACGGGATCGAATCTCCTCTCCTCGCTCCGTGCGCACTCCAACGACTTTCCCTCCGCTAACCAGCACTTTATCCACACCGGTGTTCACCCTGGTCTCCACCTTGGAGCTGAGATATTCACCGATATTGATCAGGATCTGTTTACATTTTTCCGTTCCCAGATGGCGCAATTGGGTGGGAATGAGCTTTAGATCTGCGACCACCGCTTTTTTATGCCAGTAGGAGAAGCGTTCCTCATCCCCGAAGAGCTTGTCCGGGGCACCGAATTCCAAGTAAAGCTGGTCTACCTCTTTAATCAGTTCCATTAATTTTTCCCTTCCCAGGTATTGCTCCAGCCAGCCGCCGATTTCCGGAGAGAGGGTAAGTTTTCCGTCGCTAAAAGCGCCTGCTCCCCCCCATCCTGAGGTGATAGAGCAGGGATCACATCTCTTACAATTTGCCACTCTGGCGGGGCAACTCCTGTGTTGTACGTCTTCCCCCTTTTCCAGCATCATTACCCTGAGGTTATCTTTTTTGGTAAGTTCCAGCGCGGTGAAGATGCCCGCGGGACCAGCCCCCACGATAATCACGTCGCAATGGTTTTTTTCGCTCATTTATAAACCCACCTCTATCCTTTCTCCCTCTATTTTAATCGATGGGAGGCGTTCCTGGCTTTATCGTCGCGAAAATGAGGCTTTTATCCACTAAAAAAGGAATAGCTTGTTTTAGTTTTTATATGCGATAGGTGGGATAAGCCGAGAAGATCTTTGCTTAACCTCTTTCACACTGAAAGTTTATGGGCGAGAGATATGCCGGTTGGGCTAAAAAACGAAAAACTTTGTTTTCTTAGGGAAATTAAAGTCATCGCAGTCCGTTATAGCCCCAATTGGGGTTGGACTCTTATCCTAAGGATCACGGAGGAGGGGGTGATAATGCCTACCCCTTCGTCGAGCAAATCTAGCCTCAGCTCATAGGATCCCTCCTCCACGGGTGCGCGCAAAAGCAGCGGGGCGAGCAGTTGTTGGCCTGGGCCTAAGTCGCAGGGCAGATGGGAACCTTGAGCTTCCCATACCTCTTTTTCTCCCTGATACCATCTCGCCAGCACCAGCATGGTCCCCGCGTATTCCGGCGAACGCGCCAGCCAGAGGCTGGGACCTTGGTTGGAGATAACCGCGGGAAGGTAGATCATGGAGGAGGGATGTGTGGCGAGATCCAGTTGGTCGCAACGGATATCTCCCGCAAGATATTCCAAATCCCGGGAATCCGGCACGTGATCAAATATGTAGATGGGCTCAGATACAATATCTTTTACAGTACGTAAAATATTAGCTTTTGCCCTTAGCCTCCATCTGCCCTCGCCAGGAACCCGCACGGGAAAACGAAGGGAAACGCTCTCCTGGCTGTCGATGAAGACGGGAAGCTCCAGATCTTGCTCGATGGGTTGGGGAGTAGATCCCTCACCCATCCATTCCAAAATGCACTGGATTTTTACCGTGGGAGAGAAGAATGCTGTCCGGTGGGAGTTGGTTATCATCAGGCCCACGGTTATATGGCCATGCGCTGGCGCAGCGCTGGGGGCGAGCAAGGTGAAGGAGAGGTCTTCCACCCTAGGCGGCTGGGAGTCGGGACTCAGCTGCCAGACCTGGTATCCCTCATCCTCAAAGACCAACCGCAGCTCACCGACCAAAGGCGATGGCAGATCGCCTTCCCGGTTGCGGTCCCAGATAATATAACCTATCCCCGCAGCGCGCAGCAGGCGCAGAGACCTGCCAGAGGGGAACCCCCCCAATTCGAGAACCATTTTGAGGTATGATTGGGGGATGAATCCAGTATAGCCATTGACCATCTTTCTCCAGCTGTAGGTGGAGAGGTAGACGTTCATCGCTTCCGTCAGGTAATAGTCTTGTGCATCCTCCGGAATCATGTATAACGCGTCGTCGTAGACGTGCAGGGGGGCGAGTCTGGGCAGAGGGGCAACAAGGGCCTTTTCTTCGCTGTTTGCCATGCGAAAGGCTTGGGAAACATTTCCCCAGACTGGAACTGATACCATGGGTAAGGAGAAAGTGGCGCACTCGATAACCAGAATTAGGATGATGACAAATAATATTGTAGAGAGAAGGGTTTTTCTGCTACCTCTCCGACTTTCCACACGGCTTATCATTTCTGCGATTCCCAGGCTCGCTAAGATGGAAAGAGAAAGAGTGGCGAGGATGAAAAAGCGGGTGGGCACGCGAATAAAAGAGAATAAAGGAATTATCCTCAGATAGTGAAGGGGCAAGGAAAAACCGCTTTCTGTGCGGGGACCAAGGGATAGAACCAAGCCAAATGCGCCTAGTGTCAAATAGTATAGATTCACTCTTCGGAAACCGTTTCGTGATTTTCCACTGGCTCTCCAGGCCAGCGCAAGGAGAGAAAAGATCAGCGCCACTGCGCCGGGAAAGAGAATGCCCTCCGACCCCGGCAAACCCTTCTCTAGAACGCCCCATTGGCCAAAGAAAGCGGAACGATCGCTGACCTGAAAGAAGTTCTTTAAAGAAGGGGCGTAAGATATTAACTCTTCCTCGCCCCAGCGAAATCCAGCGCGTAGGTAAGGCAGAGCCAGGGGGAGAAGGAGCAGGGCGGGGAGGAGAAAGGCGAGGAGAAGGAGGCCCAGCCGGCGAAGGGGAAGTCGAAAAAAGACCAGGTTCCAGGCGACCAGCAGGAGAGAGGAGAGGGCCAAAAAAACCAAGCCATGCCAGCTCACCAATCCCTGCAATAGCAAAATCAGGGAAAAAAGCGCCAGGCGCTTCCCCTCCGGCACCTCCAGATAGCGGTGGAGGGAGAGCAACCCTGCGGGGAGCAGGGGAAGGAAGGAGATATGCAGGTGGGAGAGCTGGCTGGTGTGATAGGGAGAGAAGGCGAAGATCACCCCCGCGGCGAGGGAAGCCCAGCGGTTGCGGGTGAGATAAAAGGCTAAAGTCCAGGCCGCCACCCCGGAGAGCGCCACTCCCGCCAGCAGGATGAGGTTGTAGGCAAGGATGGGATTTCCGGTGACGGCGCGCAAGGGCAGGGCCACCATTCCTAAACCCAGCATGTTCTCGGAGTAGGCCAGCACGTCTCCCGCCGGGTACATGATGTTGGCTTGAAATAGCCCAGTGGGTGAGTGGAGCATGGCGTGTCCGTCCCAGGAGAGTATCCAGGTGTTGAGTAGGGGGTCTCTCGCCTCCAGGGGAGTGCCGGCAACGCAGTTATGGACGTGAAGGGCTAAAGGCCATGTAAATAAGAGAGCGAGGACAATGAAGAATAGAAAGATAAAACAGTGCCATCTATTCATAATCTTGGAAAAATCTACCCGTGGTTGAGGGGAAAAAGCTAGTGAGAGGATAGACCACTTCAAGCTTTTCCTTGACAACCGAAAACGGGAAGATGCCAGATTCACCTCCCAGCCAAATTTCCTTAAGAGTAACCTTTAGCAAAGATAGATTAACACGATACGCACGGAATATATAATGTTGGTATAGTTAATTATATAAGATGTTAATTTTACGAATGGTAAAAACATATTGTGATATATGTTGCGTTGAGGGCATCATCTCCTTGCATCTCTCATACCTGCATTAATTCCTAGGCCGATCGAATGCCCTAATAATGTAGCTACACATAGCGTGTTTGGGAAAAAGATAAAGCACTCGGAAAAAGATTCGCTAATTAATGTTGAGTTATCTCAAAGGTCCAGTAGATAAGGATTTTCATCCACATCCACCTCTATCTCCAAAGATGATGAGGTAAAAATACCACCACCTGCAGAATAAAGATCGACCATCAAAGTGTATTTACCTGCACGGGAGGGCGCTCGGATAAGCAGGGGAACCTCCATGGACTGCCCTGGACCCACGTCGCTGGGGAGATGTGCCCATTGAACCTCCCCGATGATCTCGCCCCTTTGAGCCCAACGGATGAGAACGCTTACGGTTCCAGGGCGGTCGTCTCCCCCCGCCACCCAGATGGCGCCCCCTCTGGACTTGGCGCGTAGCATCAGGGGAAACAGTTCGAAACAACGCAACCTAAAGTCCATGGCTTTGATGAGATGTAGATCGCCCACCAGCCCTTGCTGGCTCCTGCTGGTGAGGGGAGAAGGTTCGGAGAGAATATCGTCCTGTTCCAGCAGTGACCCATTAAGGCCATCCAACTTGGCAAGCAGTTTCCATCTACCGGGTGGAGGGGAAGGCAGGGTAAAAAAGAGAGCAACCTCTTCCCCCGAATCTGCGAAAAATATGTAGGGTGGCGAGTAGCGTCCCAGTTCAATGGTTTCTCCCTCTTTCTCCCAGGAGAAACTCACCATAATGGCATCCTGTCCTCGCCAGAAATAGCCCCAGGGGGTTGGGTTTTTCACTATGATCGACAGGTTGGTGAAGGAAGAGGCGGCTATTTTGCTGGAGGCCGCCAGCCGAGTTTCCATCTCGTCTCCACGAGCGCGCTCTCCTTGGAGTCGATAGATGGCGGACTTGTTCTCGGTATATAACTTTTCGCATGAAAGGCATTCCATCTTCGGCAATTCCAGCGTCGAAGTGTGATCCCAGATCAACCCATCCACGTCTAGGGCGGCGAGCATGCGCAAGGAGCGCGGCGAGGGAAAGCCTTGCATCTCCAGCATAGACCGGATATAGGTCTGGGGGAAGTAACCGCTATAACCATTGATCATCTTTTTCCAGTTGTAAACGCTCAAATAGTCGCGCAAGGCTTCCCTGGCGGTGAAAGACCTTTCCTCTAGCGATTTTAGGGATGTGAAGGGGCGGTCATAGTATCCGTATTCTCCCAGCGCTCCTACGGGGGCGATGGCCAAAGCGGTCAAATCATCCTGAGCCGCTCGGCGGTAACATTGGTTCACCCCTCCCCATACTGGAACGGTGTAAATGGCGAGGTTGAAGGTGGCGAATTCCCCTAGAAGGAGGATGGTCATTAGAAAGTTCAGCACGGTTGATTTCCTCTTAGAGGTGATTATCCCTTGGAGGAATTTGATGGCGTAAGCGGAAGAGAGGGAGAGGGATAGGCTCAGCAGCAGGGAAAAACGGGTAGGCACTCGGATGAAACCAGCTAGGCCTATTAAATCCAACAACCTGTAAGGCATGGGCAGCGATCCCAAGTAAGGGCCAAAACAGAGAATAATGCCTACGCAACCGAGGAAAAGATAAAAAGCCAGGTTTTTAATATCGGCCGATTTTTGAAGATGCTCATCACTGGTTAACCCTTTTCCGTTTCTGGTCTTTCTCTTAATTCCTTTTCTCGCCAGGAAGACTATTATAAAGACCAATGAGAGGATGGCGAGAAGAGGGGGAATGAAGCCGGTGAAAAGCGCGAATTCGGAGCCCACTTCCACTCTGGTCAAGAGACCGCTCCAACTTCCGTAGACCAGGCTTCCTTGGGGAATTTTCATAAAATCGGTAGGTTTGGCGGAGAAGTACCTCATGCTCTCGGTGAGATCGGGAAAGGAGGCGTGAAGACGTAGGTAAGGCAGAGCCAGGGGGAGAAGGAGCAGGGCGGGGAGGAGAAAGGCGAGGAGAAGGAGGCCCAGCCGGCGAAGGGGAAGTCGAAAAAAGACC
>JACVIX010000129.1 GCA_015711725.1 Candidatus Geothermincola primus
TTTCGGGGTGGCTGATAATAGGCTCCGAATATCTTTACATTCACCTCCCCAGGGCGGTGCCGCCAATAAAGAGCTGTTGGAGCTGATTTCCAAAGCTTTAAACGTTCCCAAGAAGGATATAGTTTTGTTGAAAGGTTCTGGAGAGCGGAACAAGCTTCTGGAAATAAGGGGGATAAATAGAGAATATTTCCAGGAGAGGATAAGCCTTTAAAGAATCTTTTGACTAGCGCCCTTTGGCCTTCCCAATGAGGGGAGGGAAGCGATTGACACTATAGCTTCCCCTGAACGATAATTTAAAGATATATTTATCCTTTTCCCATCTTTTCATGGCTTCGGGAAAAGAGCGGTTTGGGCAGAAGAAGAGAGAACAGACGGCCCACAAAGAATAATAGATTAAAGTTCACGATCTTTGTAGCGAGGTATAAGTGGAGAAAACGACGAAAATATCTATGGTTTTCGCTTACTGAAATGTCCAGCATGCGTGGGAAATGGACGGGAAGTTCGGAGATCATGTTGGGAATATCGATCAAGTTGGTTTAAGGAGAATGGTTAACCGAAGGGGTGCAGCGGAAATCTCATGAAAGAAGAAGAGAGCAAGAATTATAAAGAAACGTTAAATCTCCCTCGTACCGATTTCCCCATGAAGGCCAATCTCTCCAAGAAAGAGCCTGAGATTCAGAGGTTCTGGGAGAAGGCTAACATATATGAGAAGATGTTGGAGCGCAACAGGGGGAAGGAGAGCTTTGTTCTCCACGATGGCCCCCCATATGCTAATGGGGATATCCATTTAGGAACCGCTTTAAACAAAATACTCAAAGACATAATCATAAAATATAAGACCATGAAAGGATTTTTCTCGCCATATGTGCCGGGCTGGGACTGTCACGGGCAGCCCATCGAGCATGAGGTGGAGAAGAGATTGGGCAAGGACAGGAACAGTCTGGATAAAATGGGAGTCCGCAGGAAATGCCATGAATACGCTATGCATTATATGGAAAGGCAATCCAGACAGTTCAGAAGACTTGGGGTGACGGGGGATTTTCGCAATCCTTACCTTACTTTAAAACCAGAATATGAGGCGACCAATATCAGGATATTCGCCCAGTTATTTCAAAAGGGATTGATCTATCGGGGGAGGAAACCTATCCACTGGTGCCCCAATTGTATGACCGCTCTGGCTGAGGCGGAGATAGAATATGCGGAAAAGACCTCCCCATCCATATACGTGAAGTTTCCGGTGAAAGAGGGGATGGAGAAACTGCCGGTACGCGAAGACGGGGTTTCTCTGGTGATATGGACGACAACCCCTTGGACCCTACCCGCCAACGTGGCAATCGCCTTGCATCCCAAGATGGAATACGCCCTGGTTCAGGCGGGAAGAGAGATTCTGGTGGTGGGATCCCTTCTTCTGGAAAGGGTGATGGAGGATCTGGGCGTAAGAGAATACAAGAAACTGGCAATGGCAAAAGGGGAGGATCTAGCTGGAATTAAGGCTCAACACCCTTGGGATGAGCGCCTCAGCCAAGTGGTGACCGCGGAATATGTGAATTTCCAACAGGGGACTGGCGCGGTTCATATAGCCCCAGGCCACGGTTATGAGGATTATCAAGTGGGTTTAGAATACCAGCTCCCCATGCCCATGCCAGTGGATGATCAGGGAATATTCACAGAAGAGGCGCCACTTTTTCAGGGGCTTTTTGTGGAAGAAGCTAACCAAGCCATAATAGATGATTTGAAGGGCAAGGGTCTTTTGTTGGCCTCGGGCAAGGTTACCCACTCATATCCTCATTGTTGGAGATGTAAAAAACACGTGATCTTCCGCGCCACCCCCCAATGGTTTATAGCTGTGGATAAGGAATATTCGGGTAAGACTTTAAGACAAAGAGCCATGGATTCTCTCCACCAAATTCAGTGGATACCTTTGTGGAACTATAAAAGGATGCTGGGAATGCTAGAGATGAGGCCTGATTGGTGCATATCCAGGCAAAGGGCATGGGGGGTGCCCATACCGGTATTTTACTGCAAGAGTTGCGGCGAGCCAGTGGTGAATATGGCTATTTTGGGGAGAGTTGAGGAGGTAATAAAGGAAAAGGGGTCCGACAGCTGGTTCCAGATGACCGTGGGAGAGATTTTAGGCGATCTGGCGGTCTGTGAGGGTTGTGGGTCCAGCGACCTGGAAAAAGGAGAGGACATTCTAGATGTTTGGTTTGAGTCGGGGATCAGCCATGAGGCGGTACTAAAAGAGCGGGAGGGTTTGACCTGGCCATGCGACATGTACCTCGAGGGAAGCGATCAACACCGGGGATGGTTTCAGACGTCCCTGCTGACCGCGATAGGTTCAGCAGAAAATCCGCCTTACCGTAGCGTTTTAACCCATGGCTTCGTGGTCGACGGCGAGGGGAGAAAAATGTCCAAGTCGCTAGGCAACGTAATCAGCCCACTAGAAACCTGTGACCAGCTGGGGGCGGACGTTTTGCGTTTATGGGTGGCGGCAGCTGACTATACTATAGATATCCCCGCTTCCCACGAGATCTTTCAGAGGTTAGTGGAAGCCTACAGAAGGATAAGGAATACGGTCAGGTTCATGCTGGGGAATCTTTACGACTTCGATCCCTCAAATGACGCAATTCCAAAAGAAGAGATGGAAGAAGTGGATAGGTGGATACTCAGCCGCTTGCAGGAAGTGCTGGAGAGGGTTAGCCAGGCTTACGAATCGTATCAGTTGCACGTGGTATACCAGTCACTTCATCACTTCTGCGCGGTTGAGTTAAGTTCCCTATATTTGGATATCAGAAAAGATTGCCTATATACCTTCAGAAAGAGTTCAAGGGAACGCAGGTCCTCGCAAACCGCCATGTATAAACTATTAAGGACTCTCTTGGCGATGATAAGCCCCATTCTTCCCCACACCGCTGAGGAGGCGTGGCAGGCTTTGAATGGAAACGAGGGAGGTCCAACCAGCGTACTTCTTATGGATTGGCCTTCGGTGGAAGAGGAATGGAAAGACCATAAACTCATGGAGGAGTGGAAGAGACTGCTCGAACTGCGGGAGCAAGTTACAAAAGAGCTTGAGAGGATGCGTTCCGCAAAAGAGATAGGAACCTCGCTGGAGGCGAGCGTAAAGATACTGGCGCCTCCGAGGGAAAAAGCCTTTCTGGAGAAAAAGATTCATCTATTGCCCATGCTTTTTATTACCTCCCAGGTTGAGCTGGTTGTAGATGATAAGATTGATGAGACGATGATAATGGCGTTCCGCGCGAGAGGCGAGAGATGTCAGCGCTGTTGGAACTACAGGGAATCGGTGGGTAGGAATGAGGTTTTCCCAGAACTTTGCGATCGTTGCGTAGATGCGATTTCGGGTTGTTAGAGGGTAAAATTAATTACTGCCACACTTATGGAAATATATCGAAAAAGAATGTAGAATATGCAGAAAAATATGGAGATTTTGATAAAACTTGGAGATGGGGTGAAAACTTGAATAAGAAGCAACTGGCAGAGATAAAGAAAAAGCTACTGGAGGAGAGGAAATCTCTGCTCAAGCAATATCATGATCTTGAGGAAGGAAATCTCTCCACCTCCCAGTCGGATCTCACTGGGGAAGTGGGTTTTGACGAGGAATACGCGGATAGCGGAACTTTCACTTTCGAAAGGGAGAGGGATCTCAGCCTTTCTAATAACGTTAAGGATCTGATAGAGCGAGTAGACATCGCTTTAAAGAAGATCGAACAGGGCACTTATGGAATCTGTGACATATGCAAAAAGCCCATCCCCGATGAGCGATTGAAAGCTCTTCCCTATGCCAATCTATGTATAGAATGTAAGCACAAGGAAGAAAAAGAATATAGATGATATTCGCCCTTACCCTTGGCCTAGTTCTGGCGGTGGATCAATCTAGCAAGGCTTTAGTAAGAATCTTTTTGCCAGTAGGGAAAAGCGTAAATGTGATAGGACGTTATATCGCTTTAAGGCAGACTCGCAATCCGGGAGTGGTATTCGGGCTCTTTTCCAACGGAAATGTCTTCTTACTGCTTATCTTCTCCTCTCTTCTAATAGTTCTATTGACGATATATTTTATGAGGGACAAAAAGAGACTCCGGATTGTGGACGTCTCTTTGGGCCTTATATGCGGTGGCGCAATTGGCAACATAATCGATCGTCTGTTATTCGGAAAAGTAATCGACTTCATAGACCTCAATTTCTGGCCAGTATTTAATCTAGCCGATGCGGCTATCGTCGTGGGCGTCGCCTTGTTGCTCTATTATTTTTTAAGATATTATTTCAAAGGAGACCGAAGAGAGAAGGGTGGAGAGAATGCGCCGTGAAATCTTGCCCCATATACATTCTTATGGGCTGATGCTCTGCATCGCTTTTATACTCGCTATGTTTATCACATACAGGCATCTAAAAAAATATTTTATCGATCCCTATGTAGTATTCGATCTGATTATCGCCGCTTTGATAGGAGGTATACTGGGAGCCCGAATTTTCTACATCATAGGTAACTGGAAGGAGTTTTCCGGTCACTTCTGGGAAGTGTTCAAATTTTGGAACGTTGAAGGGCTAGTCTTTTACGGTGGATTGATATTTGGGGCGTTAGCGGTGATATTGGTTATAAGAATAAAGGGCTTGCCTTTGTGGATTATTGCGGACGCGGCGGGCTTTTCCCTAGCGCTAGGTCTTGGGGTTACCAGAATCGGATGTTTTCTTAACGGCTGTTGTTTCGGAAAGCCCACCAGTCTTCCCTGGGGCGTCACTTTCCCCGCATCGACCCGCTTGGTAATGGGCATGCCCTGGGACACTCCCATTCATCCAACCCAGATTTATGAGATGCTTCTAGATATACTTATTTTTATAATTCTCATAGTTATTTACAAAAAGTTAAAATATCATGGAGAGGTATTCTTTATTTTCCTCGCCCTTTACGGGTTGGATCGGTTCTTCGTGGAATTCTTTCGCTATCATAAAGCTTATGGGCAATTAACCTTTCAGGTTATGAGCTTGGCGCTCACCTTGGGTGCGTTGATATTCTTAAATTTCCGCTCAAGAATACTCCCGGAGGTCAGATTGTAGTTGAGCGAAAAAGACGTGACCCTCCCCGATTATGCGGGTAAGCGCATAGATGTGGCGCTCTCCGAATATTTACAGATTTCTAGAAATCAGATTCATCGTCTTATCGAAGAAGGAAAGATCCGGGTGGGAGGGAACACCGTTGCCAAGAATTATCGTTTAACTGGGAAGGAGCCAATCACCATTCAACCTCGCGATGATATTAACCAGGGGTTGGTTCCCCAAGATATCCCGATAAAGATCGTCTACCAAGATAGCGACCTACTGGTAGTGTCTAAGCCCGCAGGACTGGTGGTGCACCCCGCCGCCGGACATGACCAAGGTACCCTAATAAACGCCCTTCTTTATAAGGTTCCCGAGCTCAGAAAAATCACTGGCGAAGGAAGACCGGGGATCGTGCATCGCCTAGACCGAGACACCTCCGGCTTGATGGTAGTGGCCAGAAATGAACGTTCGTATCACTTACTCCAGCGAATGGTGAAGGAGAGGGAATTGAAGAGATGGTATCTGGCTCTTATACATGGGACCCCTCCTACAGGCGAAGGCCTGATAGACGCCCCCATCGGTAGGGATACGCGGGATAGAAAGAAGATGGCAGTCACGGAGAAGGGGCGGGAGGCGATTACCATGTTCAAGGTAAAAGAGTTACTTGGCGATTATACTTTGATCGAGGTGGAATTAGTAACTGGGAGAACCCATCAGATAAGGGTTCACTTTGCCTATATAGGGTATCCAGTGGCTGGTGACCAGGTATACGGAAAACATGCCGACAGGGACAGGGACATTGGTCTGTGCCGGCAATTCCTTCACGCCTACCGACTGCATTTCCTCCATCCCATCTCGGGTGAGAAGCTTTCCTTCGAGGAACCATTGCCCGATGATCTTTCCTCGGTAATTCTCTCATTAAGAAAAGCGAAGTATTAAATCGGGCAGTCGGAATTAATGCATATCAGCAACGATGAATTAATAATCCCCCAAGCCCGATCGCGTCTGTGAATAATATTTACTTAATGTAATTATTAACATACGCAATTTTTTTAAAAAGCCGATACATGGTCAATGATCAAAAGCTTTTGGGGAAAAAAAAGTTTAAAGAATTTTCTTGAAGTATATAAAAATAGGTAGTAATATAATATTCATTAGTCATATTAACTAGCTGTTGAACGGGATTAGGGAGAGGTAAAATGGCTGATTATGATGTTGTGGTCATTGGTGGCGGAGTGGGTGGCTTGAGTGCGGCGGCTCTTTGCCAAAAAGCGGGAATGAAGACCCTGGTTTTGGAACAGTCAGATCGCATCGGGGGATGCTGCTCCACCTTCGAAGTGGAAGGCTTCCATTTCGATGTGGGGGCTAGTGTGGTGGAGGTCACCTCGGCTTTCGAAGAACTATTTAAGAGATTAGGTCTTCCTCGCGAGAAATACATTCCTTTAGTACAAGTAGACCCCATATATGAATATAGGGATAATACCCGCGGTATAAGCTTTGCCTATCCCACATCCGTAGAGGAGACTGCAGAAGTGATTTCCAGGTTTTCACCAGAAGATGGCAAGGCGTTCGAGAAGTTTGCCAAGGATTTCACCCCCAAGATAATCGGCTTGGTGAACAACTTTTTCTATGCACCTTGCCAGGGTTTTCTCGACATCATCAAGCTGGTAATAAAATATCCTAAAATCCTTGAAGCCCTACCCATGTTCGTAACCACTCACCAAAAAATAGTGGCGAAATATTTCAAGAACGACGATGTCCTGGCCTCCATGGCTTTTCAGTCCTTTTACGCTGGCCTTCCCCCCGATATGTGCGCTGGACTCTACGCAGTAGTGGGCCTTCTGGAGCATGAGGGAATTTTCTATCCCCCTGGCGGCATGATCAAGATACCTCAGGGTATACAGAGAGCGTTTGAGGATCTAGGAGGGGAGACCCAGTTTGGTAAGAGGGTTGTGCGTATACTTGTGGAGAACCGTAAGGCTTACGGAGTGGAGCTTTGGGACGGAACCCAGATTACCGCTGAAGTGGTGGTAGGAGCTATTAACGCGAAGAAGGTCTACATGGACATGATTGGCAGGGAACACCTTCCCTGGCATGTCTGGAGGGGAATCTCTTCCATGATACTCTCTATGCCCTGTCCCATGATTTATCTGGGTGTGGATTACGAACCGCCTTTGGTGGCCCATCACACCCTTACCCTTACTCCCCCCCAATTGATGAATGATTATTGGAGCGATTACTATCTGAAGGGGAAGCTATATGAAGTTGACGGGGCTCCGGAAATCATGGGTTTGGTCTCCTGGGCTTCCAAGGTAGACCCTTCGCTTGCGCCCAAAGGGAAACATGTACTCACTCATATGGGGCTCGCTCCTTATAACCTGGTTGGCGATGATTGGGACAGACATAAACAAAGATACGTACAAGAAGCTATTGCGACCATCGAGAAATATTTAATACCCGATCTCTCCGATCACGTGGTGTATCAGGATATGGCTACCCCAAAAGACTTGGAGCGGATGCTTCTTCATCCCGGCGGAGCGGTATATGGCATCCAGACGGATATCTCCCATATGGCCATGTTCAGGCCCTCCAACCGCTCCAAGTCCATTAAGAATCTCTACCTTGCCGGGGCGTCTACCCATCCGGGCGGGGGGGTGCCCGCCGTGGTCGCGGGTGGAATCATAACCGGCGGGTTGATAGTAAAAGATAAGAGCTGAGGCGGTGACGCTGAGATGAAAAAAAAGACCAAGATCATAGCGGCAATGGCGCTGCTGGGAGGTTTTGCAGCGTACCTATACGCGACCACTGAGCCTTCGGACTGGCGTTATCCCAAATTAATAATTACTCAGCTTCCCAAGATGCCTTTTAGGTATTTCGTATAAGGTGTGATGTCAGTCAACTTAACGCTCGGCGTAATAAATTATTT
This sequence comes from Candidatus Geothermincola primus, assembly GCA_015711725.1. Lineage (GTDB taxonomy): Bacteria > Actinomycetota > Geothermincolia > Geothermincolales > Geothermincolaceae > Geothermincola > Geothermincola primus. Next base: position 7,979 of record JACVIX010000129.1, read on the forward strand.
ATTAATTGAATTTATTAAGAAAAGATGGGCTATCCGGAAGAACAGGACATTATAATTATCGCATTTAGCTTTAAATTCGGAATTAGAAACTGTTCAGCATTTCCTTATCTCCGGAATTGCTGGATTACGGATTTCTTATAAGGTAGATGGCGATTCCTAGCAAAGATTGGAGAGTAAATTCATGGGATCTGAGATAGAATTATTCTTCAATCCCTCCAGTGTGGCCGTGGCTGGCGCTTCCAGGACCGGTTCTAAACTTGGGAACGTTACCTTAGCCAACCTGAAAAGGTTCAACTATCAAGGACGCGTCTACGCCATCCACCCTGAAGCTGACCAGATCATGGGGTTTAAAGCTTATCCTAGCTTGACTGCGATAAAGGATCGCGTCGATCTTGCAGTGGGTGTGGTGCCCAGAGAAGTCACTCTGGATCTTGTGGAGGACTGCCACCATGCGGGAGTTAAAAACATCATTGTGACCGCCGCGGGGTTCGCCGATATCGGGGGTGAAGGGGTGCGCCTTCAAAATAAGCTAGAGGAAGCGGTTAAGAAATATGGCATGCGCATGATGGGCCCTAACAGCGTAGGCACCATAAGCACGGAATCCGGCTTTGTCACTTCCTTGATGACTCTGGAGCCTCTCGAGCCCGGGAAGATATCCATCATAGCCCAGACGGGCCTTTTTGCAGGCGGTTTCGCTCGCTGGATAAGTTCCTCCCAACTGTTTGGTTTAAGCAAACTGGCGACCCTAGGCAACAAAGGCGATATTAACGAGTTAGATATTCTTGATTACCTAGGTGAAGATCCACACACCGGAGTCATCGCTATCTACACCGAGGGGATAGAAAAGGGCAGGGATTTTTTAGAAAAGGCCAAGCGGATTTCTGCAAAAAAGCCCATCGTTTTACTCAAAGGGGGGAGCACGGAAGAGGGAAGCAGGATGGCCGCAAGCCACACGGGGTCACTTGCGGGATCAAACTCAATCTATCGGGGAGCGCTGACCCAGGCGGGAATTATTCAAGTTGGCGGAATAGAAGAACTTTTTGATTGCTGTAAGGCGCTGGCTTATTGCCCTCTTCCCTCCGGTAATAACGTTGGCGTTATTTCGGTGACTGGAGGAGGGTGCGTTTTGGCGGCCGACGTCTGCTCCCAAGCAGGATTGCGCCTTCCCCCCTTGAGCGAAAAGACAAGAAGGCATGTAGCGGAAGGGCTTCCGGAGTGGGAATCCTTGACCAATCCTGCTGATATCTGGGTGTCTATTATCAATCAGGGTATAGATAACGCGTATAGGAAAATAATGGAGGCGATGATGAGGCAAAACGATATAGATATGATTATCGCCATCAACACGCTGGTGCCGGAGTCGGAATTTGACGCCTCATCGATGTTTGGGGAGTTGCGAGAACTATACCCGGAAAAGCCTATACTGG
>JACVIX010000130.1 GCA_015711725.1 Candidatus Geothermincola primus
AAGGGGGCGGGGGTTTCTGATTTCGCTGGGAGCGCGCATGGAGAGCCCGCATGCGAGATATATCCCGGGTATATCCCGGCTTACCCGATGACCAATCCTTCCACCTGCATTAACAACTTCTTTATGATATACTTTTTTTACTTTGTAGGGAACAGATCAGGTCTGCCTTCATAGGAAGAGCTGCGAAAACTGGATATTCTTAAAAAGACAGGGGTCGCATCAACGCAAATGATGAAAAAGGAGGAAAGGATGGACATTAAGAAAGTTTTCGTGGTAGGGTCCGGGCTTATGGGAGGAGGTATCGCCCAGGTCAGCGCCGCCGCTGGCTACCAGGTTAAGATGCACGATATCTCCGAGGAGAGGACCCAGGCGGGCTTGGAAGCCATCAAGAATTCTCTGGGGAAATTCCTCTCCAAAGAGAAGATCACCCAAGAACAGCACGACGCCACCCTGGCAAATATCACCACCACGGTGAAGCTAGAGGACGCTTCTGACGCCGATTTCGTTGTGGAAGCAGTCTTCGAGGACTTGAAGGTAAAGAAGGAGGTCTTCGCCCAGCTGGATGGTATCTGTCCGGAGCACACCATCCTAGCCACCAATACCTCGGCTATTCCCATCTCCTCAATAGCCGCCGCCACAAAAAGGCCAGAGAAGGTGGTGGGAACCCATTTCTTTAGCCCGGTTCCCCTGATGCGCCTTTGTGAGATAATCACCGGGGTTCAGACCTCCGAAGAGACTTTGGATATCGCGGAAAGCTGGGCGCGCTCGTTGGGAAAGACCACGGTGAGGGTGCTTAAGGACCACGCTGGTTTCATCGCCAACCGCCTCTACCTTCCCATGAGCTTGGAGGCGGTGCGCATGCTGGAAGCGGGAGTTGCCACCCCCGAGGATATCGACAACGCCATGCGCCTTGGTTACAACCTGCCCATGGGACCCCTGGAGCTCACCGATATGACCGGGGTGGATATTCTCTATAATGCCTCCATGGCCATCTTTGAGGACACCAACGATCCTAAATACTATCCGCCCCCGCTGATGCGCAGGATGGTGGCTTCCGGACTGCTGGGGCGAAAGACCAAGAAGGGATTCTACGACTATTCCTCTGGGGAGAAGACCAGCTACTGGAAGGTATAGATTAATCTGTGAGAGTAAGGCTATGTCGTCTCATGTCCATGTGCACCCGAAGAGGGGAACCCGGGGGTGGCGAATAGGAGGTGAATTTTGGCTTTCGCTCATATATTGACGGAGAAGAGAGAGCGGGTGGGCATCATAACCATTAACCGGCAAGAACGCATGAACGCCATCAATGCCCAGACCATCCAAGAGATATGGCAGGCTATCAGCATTTTCGAGGGAGACCGGGAGGTTTCCGTGGTGGCGTTCACCGGAGCCGGGAATCGGGCTTTCTGCGCTGGGTTGGAGCTCACCGGGCTTATGGAGTTGGGTCCTATTCCCGCCTATCACTTCACCAGGAGGGGACAAGCTTTAATCACCCGACTGGAAAATTTGCTCAAACCCACCGTGGCGCTGGTCAACGGGCTAGCCCTAGGGGCAGGGCTGGAATTCTGTCTCGCCTGCGATCTGGCGCTGGCGGCGGAGAACGCCTCCTTCGGTTTCCCCGAGGTCCGACTGGGGATTATTCCCAGTTGGGGCGGGATGCGCAGGCTCTCCCTGCTTATTGGGAAGCGCAGAGCCAAAGAGATGGTCTTCACCGGAAAGATCATAGGGGCGGTGGAGGCAAAGGGGATGGGACTGGTAAACGCGGTGGTTCCTCCTGGCGAGATGATGGATCGCCTCATGGAATTGGCTTCCAGTATAAATAGCGGAGGACGGGTGGCCCTATGGCAAGCGAAGAAAGTCATGGACCATGAGCTGGAGATGAACCCGGATAGGGCTCTGGATTGGGAAGCGGAGTGCTTCGCCACCTGTTTCTCCACTGCCGAGCCTAGGACGATGCTTGAGGAATATATCCGCGGTGGGGAGGAGGAGAGAGGAGCCGAGCCGGCGAGCCCCACGAAGGAGAAAGAGATAATCGCGGGGACCGCATCGACTTCATCCCCCGCGGATAAGGAAACAGCCCCTCCAGGAGAGGAAGAATTGGAAAAGCCTCCCTCAGTGGAAAGGGCGGAGGATGAGGAGCATTTCTTCGACTGACCCGCTGGAGATGATTTCGCGTCGACCACACGCACAATAATTTTACAAAATGAAAATTTTATTACCCATTGTAGTTTGAGAGGAGGTTTTGCCATGAAATATCTTCTACTGGAGAAAGACGAGGAGCTAGGCATCATCCGGCTCAACCGTCCAGAGGTAAAAAACGCGTTGAACTTGGAGATGATAAAAGAGTTAGGCGAAGCCGCGGATCAGATGGCACGTGATATGCAGGTACGGGCGGTGATAGTCACCGGAGGAGAGGGGGATTTTGCCGCCGGAGGCGATATCAAGGAGATGGCTTCCCGGTACGCGCCAGATATGCTCTGGGCATACGGAGCCGATCTTTCAGGCTTCGAAAAGATCGAGAGGATACCCAAGCCGGTGATCGCCGCGGTGAGCGGCTATGCCCTAGGGGGAGGATGCGAGCTAGCCCTGGTCTGTGACATGATAGTCGCCTCGGAGACCGCGGTGTTCGGTCTTCCTGAGATAACCCTGGGTATCATACCCGGAGCGGGAGGAACTCAAAGGTTGCCTCGCCTGGTGGGGCCCAATAAAGCGAAGGAAATGATTTTCACCGGATCTTTCTACAAGGCTCAGGAAGCCTATGAGATGGGATTGGTAAATAAGGTGGTGCCGGTGGACAAGCTGATGGAAGAGGCCAAGGCTTTGGCGAGGAAATGCACCCGCCATGGGGCGGTGGCGCTGACCTGCGCCAAGGCGGCAGTGAACGAGGGCTTGAACACCGACCTCTATACCGGGCTGTCTTATGAGAGGAAATGTTTTTCCCTACTTTTCTCAACCGAGGATCAGAAAGAGGGGATGCAGGCTTTTATAGACAAGCGTAAACCCGAGTACCGAGGGAGATGAATCCTAGAAAAGAAGAGCTAAAGGAAGAGATTTACCGCTGGATAAGGGCAATATTTGCTTAGCCGCCTTGGTCATCTCTAATTAAACTTTTAAACATGATCGGTTGACGCTAATGGATAAAGTAGTAGGTGGATGAAACTCTCTTTCTTTAAGATGGTTTAATAGCTTAAGTGGTAACACCGTGAGTTCGCGACGGATAAGGCGAGTGAAAAAGGTCGATAGGAGGTGTGGAATTTGTTAGGGTTCCAACTGAGCGAGGAACAGAAAGCGATACAAAAAGTGGCGCATGAGTTCGCCGAGAAAGAGATCCGTCCGCTGGCTGCGGAATATGACGAGGAGGAGAAATTCCCTCAGGGGTTCGTGGAAAAGGCTTTCCAGGCGGGTCTGACCTACTTATACGTGCCGGAGGAGTACGGGGGCCAGGGCATGGATTTTCTCACCGCCTGTTTAGTGAACGAGGAGCTTGCCTGGGGGTGTTGTGGTTTTGCCACCATCCTGGGTGCCAACAGTCTGGGGATCACCCCCATTCTGGTTGCGGGAAGCGAGGAGCAGAAGCGGAAGTATTTAAACGACCTGACTTCCCGTCCCAGCCTGGCAGCCATGGCTCTAACCGAGCCGGAGGCGGGATCAGACGCCGGGGCGGTAAAAAGCACGGCGGTGCGCCAGGGGGATTTCTACGTTCTCAACGGTACCAAGTGTTTCATCTCCAATGGCGGAATCGCGGATCTCACCACAGTTTTCGCCTCCACCGACCGGGAGGCGGGCACTCGGGGGCTTTCCTGCTTCATCGTGCCCAAAGACACCCCGGGGATTTCCGGGGGGAAGAAAGAGAAGAAGATGGGGGTGCGCGCCTCGGTGACCTCCGAGGTGATTCTGGATAATTGCCGGGTGCCGGCGGAGAATTTGGTGGGCGAGGAGAACCGAGGATTCAAGATCGCCATGATGACCCTGGACAAAGCCCGGGTGAGTGTGGCTTCCAATTCGGTGGGCATCGCCCGCGCCGCCTTCGAGGCCGCCGTGGACTACGCCAAGCAGCGGGTGCAGTTCGGCAGGCCCATCGCAGAATTTCAGGCCATCCAGTTCATGCTGGCGGATATTGCCACCGATATCGAGGCGGGAAGGCTCATGTACATGAAAGCGGCTTGGCTGGAGACCCAAGGACTGCCCTTTACCTTGGAATCCGCCATGTGTAAAGCGTTCTGCTCCGACATGGCCATGCGGGTAACCACCGACGTGGTGCAGATTTTCGGGGGTTACGGTTATATGCGGGACTATCCCGTGGAGAAATATATGAGAGACGCCAAGATAAACCAAATCTGGGATGGGACCAACCAGATACAGAGAGTGGTCATCTCCCGGGCGATCCTCTCCTGAACCAGTTTATATCTAGCCAGGAGACTTAAGGAGGTAGAGTCGTGGATTTTGAGTTGAGCGATGAGCAAAAGGCTTTCTATCGAGAGGTCAAGGAGTTCGCCGCCAATGAGATCGCCCCCTATACCGAGGAATACGATCGCAACAGCGAGTTTTTCTGGGAGGGCTGGAGGAAGATGGCGGATATGGGCTTGTTGGGTCTGCCTTTCCCGGAGGAATACGGTGGCTCGGGAGGCTCCGCCCTGGATACCGCGGTGGCTATGGACGCCTTCGGATGCGGAGGAGGGGACATGGGGGTGGCTCTTTCCTGGGGCGCCCACACCGTTATCGGAGGCGTTCCCATTTGGATCATGGGCACGGAGGAGCAGAAGAAAAAGTATCTTCCGGCTATCTGTTCCGGTGAGAAGATCAGTTGCTTCGGCCTCACCGAGCCCAATGCGGGTTCCGATGCCGCTTCCATTCAGACCACCGCGGAGAAGAAGGGCAACGAGTATATCCTCAACGGAACCAAGATGTTCATCACCAATGGCCCTATAGCCGACCTCTGCATAGTGATCGCCGTAACCGACAAGGAAAAAGGACCAAATGGGGGCATCAGCGCCTTCATCGTGGAAAAAGATTTTGAGGGCTTCGCCGTGGGCAAGCACTTGGACAAGATGGGCAATCGCACCTCTCCCACCAGCGAGCTGATCTTCTCCGACTGCCGGGTGCCCGCGGAAAACCTGCTGGGACCCGAGGGTTACGGCTATTTCGAAGTGGCCAAAGCCACCCTGGAATGGGAACGGGCCATCATGGTGGCTCCCCATGTGGGAACCATGGAAGCCAACCTGGAGCGTTGCATCCAATATTCCAAGGAACGAGTGCAGTTCGGGCAGCCCATCGGCAAATTCCAGGCAATTCAGCATAAACTGGCGGATATGAAATGCCTTCTGGATGCCTCTCGCCTGCTGGTTTACCGGGTAGCCTGGATGAAGGATCAAGGGCTTCCCGCCATGCTGGAGGCGGCGGTTTGCAAGCTCTTCGTCACCGACGCCGCTTTCAAGGTGGCCTGCGAGGCGGTACAGATCTTTGGGGGATACGGATATATCCGCGAATATCCGGTGGAGCGCACTTTGCGCGACGCCAAACTAGGCTTGATCGGCGCGGGAACCTCGGAGATACAGAAGATGGTGATCAGCCGCATGCTGCTGGGTAAGTTCTAGAAGGTAGAAAAGAGATAATACAGGTGTATACAGGCGGTAATTTTAACCGTCCGTAATCGCTGGGAGCCGGAAGCGGGGAGAAGATGAAGGTCAAGGTGGTATTCACCGGGCTGCTACGCCGTTATATCGGGGAAAAAGAGGTGGAGATGGAGCTTCCCGACAAGGCGACGGCTAAATCGCTGGCGGAAGAGGTGGCTCGGCTTTACCGGGAGAGTCTCCCCGAGAACCTGTTCGCCCAAGGGATGGAGAGTTTCTATCGGGCGGTGCGGGTGGCTCGTCGGGGGGAGAGCCTACGGGATTTGGAGGAAGAGTTGAGGGAGGGGGACGAGATTATTTTTCTGACTCGATTGGCGGGAGGCTAGACAGAGCTTGATACCGCGGAATTCGAGACCAGAGGAGGGAGACGGTTAAAAGGCGCGGGAGATAAGGTTATATACCCTGGTGGGTATTAATCGCCTGTGCCAGTTGTTTGAGGAAAAAGGAGGGCTTGGCCATGTACGATTATGACGCCATTGTGGTGGGAGCGGGGGTGGCTGGGCTAGGAGTGGCGGCTATGCTACAGCAGTCGGGAAAAAAGACCCTGCTGGTGGAGAAATATTCCCTACCCGGTGGAAGGCTGCAGTCTTACGGTCTTCCTGGAGGTTACCAGGTGGATTTAGGTCTCCACCTCATCGAGATGGGAAACAAAGGTTATTGTCACGAGATGGTGGCTTCAGTGGGTAAGGAGATAGAATGGGCTAAGTTCAGTACCACCTTGGAGCTTTACCATCAAGGCAAATGGGTGGATATGCTCGAGTACCTTCAGCTCACCGAGGAGGAGAAGGCGAGCTTCATTGAGATTATGAAGAAAGTGGCGGCGATGCAGGATGCCGACTTCAACTATTGGGACAGTCGCTCTTTCTCCTCCTGGCTGGACCAGGTGGGCATAGAAGGAACCCTGAGAGACCTCTGGGAGAACATGAGCATGATTATGACCACCATCCCCGACGCCCGGGAGCAGTCGGCGGGAGAGTGTCTCTATATCGCTAGGGAGGCCTTAATAAAGGGTCGAGCGGTACTCATTGCCGCCTATCCCCGAGGAGGGATGTCTGGGATAATCAATCCCCTGGTGGAGGCCTTCCAGGAGCTGGGAGGGACCCTGCAATTGGGAACCCCGGTAGAGCAAGTGGTCTTCGAGGGCAGGAAGGTAGTGGGGGTAAAGGCACGGGACGATGACCGCAGTCCTATCGCCCAGGAATGGCATTATCCCTCCACCCGGTTGATCACCGCGCCGCTGGTGGTGCTGGCTCTGCCCATCTGGTCCCTCCATCAAGTGCTGGATTTCAACCCCGAAAGCTCGCCGCTTCCCGCATGGTGGATCAAGCGCATCGAGGATATCCGGGGAGAGCGCACCGGTCTTTTCGGTTATATAGTCGCCACCTCCCGGCCGCTTATGGAGCGAAACAATTTTCTCGCCACTCTATCTTGCAAGCGTACCGGCCTTCCCTTCCAGGGTTTCTCCCCCACCGCCTTCGACGAAGGGGTGGCTCCCCCGGGAAAGTTCCTGCTGGTCACGGACAATGTGGCGGAACCATGTGAGGTGGAAGACAAGTTCAACCTCTCTAGATTGATGGAGATGCATTGGGAGGACATCAAGGAGATGTTTGAGTTCTCCGATGAGGAGGTGGATTTCGCTTTGCCCTATTTCACCGCCGGATGCGACGGGCTGGCGCGCAAACCTACTCTCACGGGAGATTTCAAGCCGGATGTGCAGGCTCCCGGAGTGGACGGACTCTTCTTCGCCGGTGATACCTATCTGGGGAGGGGGCTGGCGGTGGAGGGAGCATCCAAGTCGGCGCTCCTCTGCTTCCAGAGGATCACCGGATAGGCTTAGCGTAGCTGATAGCTCTGGTTGTTGAACCTGAACGGAGAAAGGGGATTTGTGGGAGGAGATGAGGTTTGGGACAGAGGCCCCAAAGGGATGATTTTAGAATGGAAAGTTGGCGCCATGCGAAAACCCGCGGTTAACGGCTTCGGAACACCTCCCTTTTTGCTAAGCGAATCCTTTGATCTGATACCATGTATTCAAAAGATAAATATAGCGGGAGGGCATAAAGGGAAGGAACGGACGTGAAAGTCGCGGTTATAGGTGATTCCTGGGGGTTCGGCCTGCTGGAGACCAAGCCTTACCCCCTGTGGCAAAGACGGTTCAACGCCTTACGCCACAAAGCGCTGCTGGTACCCGATTACGGGGCCATGTACATCACCGCTTTCATCAAGAAGAACACCCTGCCCGGGATGGAGCTCCAAGTCTTCAATTTAGTGGCGGATATATTCCACGAGAAGAGGCTTTTTGAGGACCTCCGCCCTGGGGATGGAGATGAGGCTTCCGATTGTCCCCTCTCTTCGGAGGAGATGGCTCTCAAAGCGCGTGAGTATTTCACGAACTCTCTGAAAGATTATCAGCCGGATGTGGTGCTCTTCCCCCTCTCCATCTATTACGTGGCTCTACACGCCCGAAAATTATTACAGGATGTTAAAAATATACTACCTGAGTGCCGGCTAGTTACCGGAGGGGTCTACTCCACCATGCATCCCCAGGAGATCCTGGAGGAGGGAGCCGTCGATTACGTGGTGAGGGGGGAAGGGGAATGGACCCTATTGGAGTTGCTCCGCGCATTAGGGAAAGGGGAGCGAGAGCTGAGCCATATCGATGGATTGAGCTGGAGGGCCGGTGGTAAAATTCATCATAACCGCGATCGGGTGCGGGAGAACGATATCGACCGCTTTCCCCATATTTACACTGTGTCGGATGAATTCAAAATTCATCTGCGCCATCGACTGTTAAAAGAACTTATCCCTTTCGATGATTATATCCCAGGCGCTGGTTTTCTCACTTCCCGAGGTTGCCCCGAGCAGTGCACCTTCTGTTTGGACCCAGCCATCTGGAAGAGAAAGACCAGATTTCATTCCCCGGAGTATGTCCGGGAAGTGGTGGAGTATTGTTGGACAAATTTCCCCGAAGGCGACCGCTCCTTCTATTTCGGCGACGCCACTTTCGCGCTCAACCGCAGGCGGCTCTTCCGCCTTCTTGATTTGGTGGAAAGCGTACCCTATTCCTACAACATTCAGACCCGGGCGGACTCGCTTACCCCCTCGGTGCTGGAGAGGCTGTCCAAGGGAAACTTCTCCACCATCGCCATCGGCGCGGAATCCTTCAACGACCATGTTTTACGGGAGGTGGTGAAGAAGCGCACCTCAAGAGAGGAGATTCTGCGGGCTGCCCGTTCAGTAAAGGAACATGGGATGAAGCCCATACTCACTTTTATCGTGGGCTTGCCTGGGGAGAAGAAGGAAAGCATCGAGAATACCCTGGAGATTCTCAAAAAAGAGGGTATCCAAGACGCCGTATTCTTCCCCTTGGTTGTTTTCCGCGGCACGGAGCTCTATCAGTTCTTGTTGAGGAACTTTACCCCGGAGGAACGAGAGGATCTGAGATTAAACCCCTGGTCAGAAGAGTATTGTCTGGTGAACGAGGAGTTTCCCACCATCTCCTCTCTAGTGGAGTACGCGGACCAACTCAACCAGCGGGTGAAGGAATGAAGCGGGGCGACCTTCTCGGGAACGATATTCCAAACTTATAATCGACTTCCGCCGGACAGAACAAAAAGTAGGTGAGA
>JACVIX010000131.1 GCA_015711725.1 Candidatus Geothermincola primus
ATAAAGAAAAACAATATCTTCCATTAGATATAATCATAAGTCAGCTTGCTGCATTAACCCATACCCTTGAGGGTTTATCGTCTTATTTGGATCGCGACTCATTTTCCTATTGATGGAAGAATCATAAGTCAGCTTGCTGCATTAACCCATACCCTTGAGGGTTTATCGTCTTATTTGGATCGCGACTCATTTTCCTATTGATGGAATGAGGTAATTAACGATTAAGGTACAAAATTGTCCAGCACTAAAACCACATCGGAGGAACGCGCCGATGCGATGGAGGGATTTTCCTCATACCTAGCGGTGATTCCCAGGTCTTGAGCAACCTTGATGGCTTTGTCCCGGCAACCCGTCTGATAATATGCGATGGACTGGGTGTCATGTATAGCGTTGCCGCAGGTTACGTTCGAGTATCCCCTCGACTCCAGCTTTCTTTTTGCTTCCTCGGCCAACCCCGATTTTCCTTTGGCGTTCAGTAAGGTGACCGGAAAGGTTATCCGCTCTGAAGCCGTTGCAGTCATCCCTCCTTGCTCCCCAACCGACTCTTGCTCTGTGGGATTTTGCTGCTCTATACTGACCTCCTCAGACTTTTCCCCCTTGTTGCCTTCCAGCAAGCCCGCTATCCACCATCCCAGAAAGAAGCCCGAGACAGCCACGCAAACCAAGATCATGGCTACTAGAAGTTTTTTCGCTTTTCTTCTATGGGTGGGAATAGAGGGCGCTGCTCTCCTGGGAGCTGGTTTTTCTTGAGGAACTTGGGGCGTTATGTCAGGGGATACGGCGGTGGCGGGCGTTCTTTCCTTTAATGGGGTTTCCCTGGTCCCTACCGACGCAGGAACCATCCATGATATTGCGGTCACATTGTCGTTGGAACCTTTGCGTACCGCCAGCCTCACCAGTTCCCTACAGGCGCTCTGCATATCCTGGGCGGCGTTCAGTGAGGATAGGATTTCCTGATCGGAGACGAAACCGTAAAGACCATCCGTGCATAGGAAGATGATATCGCCGGGAACGATGCCCACTTTGAGCAAGTCCACTTCCATAGCCTGCGACATGCCAAGAAAGCGGGTATTGCCAGTGTTCCCCTCTGGTGGATGATCTTTGGTAAGGAGGGTTATGGTGCCTCCCCTGATTAAATAGGCTCGTGAGTTTCCCACATGTATCAAATAAAGGGTCCCTTCCTCCGCGAGAAAAGCGGTGAGGGTGGTCCCCATCTTCTGCAGCTGATTTTTCTGTCTAGCCAATTCAAGGATTCTGGTATTCACTTGGGAGATGATTTCCCGCAGAAGCTCGGCAGTGTCCATGGAAGGGTCCATTTCATAGTTGGATTTTTTTGATCCAAACTGTCCAAAAAGGGTTTGTATCGCCGTGGTGCTGGCGATATCTCCGAGCTGTTGCCCTCCCGTACCGTCCGCCACCGCGCCCAGGCAGAGATATCTAGGTTTAGGGATTTTTCCTGCGTAATCCCGTATATAAGCTCCATCTTGGTTAATAGGTTGGCTTCCCGAGGTGCTTCGGAGTCCCACTCTTTTCAGTTCGTCGAGGGATATTTCGCTATTCATATTTTTGAAAATCGCAATAATCGTAATAACAAAATAAAATAATAAAAGCGGTTGATTGTATTATAAGTTAAAGCAGAGATTGCCTCAAGGCGACCATGTTGAGGCATGGCGGCACGAGAGTTTCCGATGATATAATTTCCCAGTAATCTTTCTTATGGTGGATATTTTTGGCCATCGCTGTAGCGCTCAGCGGGATGAGATGGATCTTTTGTAAAGCGTAGTAGAGCGGGGCGGGGAAAGATGCGGGGAGAAAACCCTTGAGAGCCGCTCGTTGAAGTTTTCAATCCGTAAATTTTAATCGATTGTTTTTATATCATGAAATAAACGTGGCACTTATGGCTTCGAGGCAAAAGCGCCTCTCGCTAAGATATTTGGCCTGCTAAAAGAGGGTATAGAATTTTTAATGGTAAAGATGACAATCGAGGGTGGGGCTCATCGGGTATAGGGACCGGATGGGAGCCTCCTACCCAAATTCGGAAACCCCCACAATTCCCGGGTGGGCAGTGGTCCGCTCAACCCACCTGCGGCACCAGAAGAATCAGCGCCAAGGCTCTTATTCTGACTACCGTGCAGTTCGTTGTTCTGGTGATGGTTCTCGTTGCTTTGTCGCTACTTACCCCTTCTGGTGTGATGGTTCCAAAACTTATGGGTCTTATATTTAAGAGACGAAAGGGCTGCAGGAAGGACGTGGATTGAAGATCGAGCCAAGAGCGTTCTCACTTTCCGGCTATCGTGAAGGGAAAGTGATTTCCCACAACCCTGGGCCTAGGGAGAGGCTGGATAGAGGAGTGGCGGTTCAGTTTGATTATATTCAGAAATCCACGCCGGCTATGAACCGTGGAAGGCGATAAAGAAAGGCGGGAAGCCATGGACCTGTCCGGCAGGCCTCCTTGACCGTTTCATCCATTCTTTCACCAGAGGCTCCCTTGGTAAGTTGCCTACCTGCCAATCTTATCGACAATGATTACGCCACTTGCTGGGCGGAGGGAAAACCGGGATACGATATAGGGGAATGGGTAAAGTCCACCTTCACCAGAGATGTAGAGGCGACAAAACTCAGCTGCGTGCCCGGCTTGCTGAAAATGGAGGATGGAAAGGACCGCTGGCTTCATAATTGGTGCCTCTGGACGGTGGATGTTCTCTTCTATGGGGGCGCCAAGATAACTTACTCGTTCGATGACCTTAAGGCTTAGCAGGAGGTGTGCATGGATACGCCGGTAAAGACCCGGAGCGAGACCATCATCGTAATAGATGTCTATCCTAGTCAGTCAGAACCCAACTGGAAGGTGGCGGAAGACACTCCCTATCCGAGCTGCACGTATGGGAGCACTTGATATAATCTTGAGGTGGAGTTCTCATCATACCATTTCTCCGACGAGCCTTAACCGATAAGATCGGCGACGAAGTCATTTCTCCGCTCATCCTGGATCATAGAATTGGGAGAAAAATCTTGGTCCTTTAACCTAAAACCTTTTTCATTCACCGGATTCTGGTGGCGGAATCCAGGGTCTGACACTTGGCTTGATCCAGCGATTCTAAGAAACATTGCAGTAATTGACCTATCTGGGCGATCAAATTCGAAGATATCTTGTCTATGCTGTCATTGGGGGTGTGATAGTAGGGGTCAATCCTGTAGGTGAGCCATAGCGAGGGCACGCCACGATTTTCGAAACTTTCATGGTCGCTCCACCCGGGGTCCTGGCGGAATTGGATTGGCACTCCCAAGCCGCGGGCATGAGAGATGAAAAGATTGGTGAGAGCGTCTGAGGCGGCAAGGGTGGCATTGGCACACAGGCTGCTCCCCACCCCCACCATATCTATGCTGATCATTCCGATGACTTTGCCCCCGAGTTCGCGGAGATGGCTAGCCATGAAAAGCGAACCGTAGTGGTCATGTCCTTTTCCATATCCCTGCAGTATTTCCTCGGAGCCGAAGGCTACGAAGATCAGGGAAGGAAGATGAGGGTTTATGCGCATAACCCGGGCGAGCTCCAGCATTACCCCTACCCCGCTGGCATTGTCGTTTGCTCCGGGGCTGCCTTTCCACCCTAGAGAGTCGTAATGGGCGCCGATGATTATGGTCCATTGGGGATTGGACCCCTCCGCTTTCACATAAATGTTTTGGCTGGTAAGGCCATTTTCTAGAGGAAAGGGAACCTCCATGACTTGGCTATATCCAGCCGTGAGGAGTACGTTCTTGATGTAGCCAGCGGCTCTGCGCTCCCCCTCGGTTCCCGCGGTTCTCTTCCCGATAACCGAGGAAAGCTGTCGGATGTGTTCCATGGCTAAGGAGACCTGAAATGTCTGGTAGGGAGGGGGGAGTGGTATTTGATTGTCCTCTGAGGAGCTGGAGACTTCCGCGGAACTAGGCTCCTCGTTCGGAGCGTATCCCTCCTCCGCCGTGAGATTGGTCCTGGATAGGATATCGCGGTATAGAAATCCTGAGGCGAAACCCACCGATAAAGATAAAAACAACGCGAGAGTTATCTTCAGCGTTTTGCTCATCGGCTCCTCCGGGTGAACTGGTTGCAGGCATAAGTCTCTGTTGTATACCATATTACCAGACGGAAACATTGGCCTGGAGTAATGGAAATGAGGGGATGGGAGAAGGGAGAGCGTAAGAGAGCTGTGGGTCGGCGGCGAATAGCGGCGCTTGCTGTGGCCATTTTTCTGGTGGCTTTCATATCCGGCCTCTTCCTTCGGGAGCCCTCATGGAAGATTTGTCCTAAAGAGGCGTTGGAGGAGGCCGAGGTTTCACAGGAAAACCAAAACGTCTCCGGGGAGTCGCCTATTTTCCAACAAGAGAGAGCTGATAACTCTTCAGGGGAAATCGCCGAATCGGGTTCTGGCGCAAACTCTGGTGGAAGTGGAACAGGGGGCGAATCGACGGGTAGTAACGCAAATGCCGTGTATACTGGGTATATAATATGTTTGGATCCTGGGCATGCAGATACCCCCTATCAGATCGACGCCGAGACCGGGCTGAACACCCAAGATTGGGCTAACCAGCCGGAGATGAGCATCGTCTTCGATATCGCCTTGAGGGCTAAGGGCATATTGGAGTCGAGAGGAGTGCGGGTGGTGATGACTAAATCAAGCGTCTCCGCCCAGGTGAACTTGAAGCAGAGGGCTATTACGGCTAACCAATGCGGGGCTTACCTGGTTGTGCACATTCACACCGATCCCGGCATATCCAGCCCCACTACCTTTTTCCCCGGCCCCGCGCCCAATAACTGGAAGGCCAACTCCCAGACGGGGAGAAAGGCCTATGTGGACGCGGGCGTTCAAGCCAGAAGCCAAAAACTCGCTGGCTTATTTCACTCCGCTATGTCCACCACCTTGCAAAGGCTTACCGGTTCACCCAAGGGTGGCGTGGCTATGGAGAACCGGGGGGCCACCGGTACAGGCAATTATGGCCCGGTATTGACCTATGATATCTGGAGCAAAGTTCCAACTTTTACACTGGAGAACAACCAGTCCTTCGCCAATTCACATCGCCAGGAGATCGCCCAGAGCATTGCGGACGGAGTAATAGCCTGTCTGGGCAAGTGAGCGCATCAAGGATTGGTCTTCCCCTTTGGGGATGATGGGCAGAGTGGGATAAATGGGCTGGGCGGTGAATGAACCTATCCATGGCTATAGGACATATTCCCTTCCGTCAATCTATAATCTTTGCCGCTGTTCTCTATTGATACATCCCTGACGATAAAAAAATGACGGCTTCTGGCGGTCCAAGATGACGAAACGGGGTTCGATGCTTTGGTTTTCCCGGATGAGACAGGCAGAGAGAAGGGCGCAACGCTTTCCCTGTTTTCGAGAGAGCGCCTTCGCCAGTCGATGAGTTGCCCCGCTGAAAGTTGTATATAAAATTTATCAGAAAACGAATCCGGGGAAGAATGAGAATTTTTCAGCCTATGGCGCTGGAAAGCCTCTCTGACCTTTTCCACTTAAGTCTGCTTATTTAGATTTGAGCCAGGAAAATGCCTGCATATCTTATCCCGGGCTTCCTCTAGAATCCACACTGGGGTGGAAGCGCCACCAATAATAGCCACGCTATTGGCATCTTTTAAAAGCGAGGTGTCCAGTTCGTCGGCGGTCTCGATCTTTAAAGTGGGGGTACCGGTAGAGGCGCAGATAAGCCGGAGGTATTCCGTGTTGGAGCTGTTTGCCCCCCCCATCACCACCACTAAATCGGAGGCTAGTGAGAGACGAAGCGCTTCCGCTTGGCGAGCTAGGGTGTTGCGACAAAGGGTGTTGATGATCTTTATCTCCAGCACTTCTCTGATGAACTCGGGGATTTCGTTGATAAGCTCGTCCACAAGGTTGCGGAACATGAGCAAATCGACGGTGGTTTGAGCTATTATGCCCACTTTTCTTACCTTGTGCTGTTGTCTGCTCCACCACTCCTTGAGCTCCCTCGGCTCTTTTATCACCGTGGCATTCCCTTCTATCCTGCCAAGAATGGCTTTCACCTCTGGGTGATCGGCGTCGCCGATGATGAAGAGCTTGTATCCCTCCCGCACCAGCGAAGAGGCGGCTTTTTGCGCTTTTTTCACGGTGGGGCAGGTGGCGTCCACCAGCAGCGCCCCTTTATCTTTAATAAAATTTTCCATCTGAGGGGAGATTCCATGGGACCTGACGATTACGTAAGCTCCCCGAATATCCATGTCTTCTAACTGATTGAAATCGTCGGGAAGTATACCCATCCCTTTTTCCACCAGTTCACTCACTACTTGGGGATTATGAATGATGGGTCCTAGGGTGTAAACTTTACCCTCTGACTTTGCCAGGGTCTGTTCCGCCATTCTGATGGCTCTCCTTACCCCTGGGCAGAAACCTATATATTTGGAGAGGCGGATCTGCATATTGATCCTTTCCAATGGGCGGTGATATACACTAGTGGTCTCTTATATTCATTTCTTTAAAATAATTTCTATTAAATCTTCAGAAAATATTATAAACCGTTTCATCACAGAAAAGATTGGAGAATATTTTTATCGGGAAAGATTATCTTGGTAAATTTTCTACGTTTTTGGGAACGGTGCATAAGTATTTGCCGCCAAAGGGGGGAGGAAGTTTTCCCTGGTTAAAAATTACCCCTATATCTTGCTACCCTTTTCTCAGTTATGATAAGAATGAAGTGATTCATATGGAAGGGCTGCTGCGGCATGGGAGGTTACTCTTGGAAACTTTAAGAAGATATATGAGTAAATATTTTATCCTCTTTCGGGTGAAGACGCTGATGATATATCTTTTCCCCGTGGTCCTGGGAATGGCGGTGGCGGTACAGCGTGCAGGTTCGGTATCCTGGCGTAAGATTCTATTCGCCTATTTGAGTTTTTTCGCTGGATCTTTCTTCTCCAGCACCCTGAACTTTTATGCGGACGTTGAAGCTGACCGGCTACATAACGATCTCTATAAAGACCAGCCTATCTCCATCCAGCCCTTTGTCACCGGAGAGATGGGGAAGTTGGAGACATGGCTGATATTTACCCTCACTGGCCTGGCTTGTGTGGGATTTGGCCTGCTGGCCGGATATGGTTTTGCCATCTATATGATAGCCTCCGTCGCGATTCTGGGAATCCTCTACTCCCATCCTTGGTTTCGCTTTAAGGAAAAGCCCATACTGGATATCGTGACCAACGCCGTGGGCGCAGTGGTGCTACTTATCGCCGGTTACAAGCTGGTTTCACCGGGTACCTGGCCTGAAGCCATGCCTCTGCTATTCGGCTTCATCTTCTCCTCAACCCTGTATATACCCAGCGTTGCCAATGATGTCCCCTTCGACCAGGCGGTGGGTTTTCGCACTTCTGGAGTGGTCTTTGGCGCGAAGAGACTGCTCAACGCCATGATTCCCCTTTGCGTGTTGCTTACCATAGTGGCGGTAATAAACTTCGTCCTGCCCATAGGATGGCCTTTCAAACTCTTCTTCGCCTTGGGGCTTCCGGGGGCGATAATCTTTACCGTAGGGATGCATCTCCTCTTTGTGCCTCCACATATCAGATTCAATACTGGTTTGCTGGTATATCCCATCATCGGACTTTTTCTCTTTTACTTCGTTTACACCTTAAATAAAGCGTTCTAAACATAGGGATGGCCGCGCGTTTTCAGGCATATGAATAGGTTTCGCATGCAGGTTTACCTGGAAAAATATGATCGTCGCGCGCGAAAGATTAATCTGCCAATCCAAATGAGAAGAAACTGGGCATTGCTATCTTAAAAACGCTATTTTCAAAAACCCCCTATTACCTTTCTATTACTATTTATTATTAATATCTTATTAAAAATCTAACTCATCTTGTAATATGAGAGAAAAATAATATAAAAATTATTGTAAAAACTCTTGACAATATCATTATAAAGATTTATATTAATCATAGATTAAACATTTAAGCACCTATTATCAGTATCGATAAATCGGGAAAAGGAGGAAGATAAGAGATGGCAAAGGTGATAGGTATAGACTTAGGCACCACCAACTCGTGCGTAGCTGTGCTGGAAGGTGGAGAACCGGTGGTGATTCCCAATTCCGAGGGTGGGAGGACCACGCCATCGGTAGTCGCCGTTTCCAAGACAGGGGAGCGACTGGTGGGCCAGGTAGCCAAGAGGCAGGCCATTACCAATCCGGAGAACACGGTGATGTCCATAAAAAGGAAGATGGGAACCACCGAAAAGGTTAAGATGGGGGATAAGGAATATACACCCCCGGAAATCTCCGCTATGATACTCCAGAAGTTAAAGAGGGACGCGGAGGAATATTTAGGCGAAAAGATATCCGACGCGGTGATTACCGTACCCGCTTACTTCGATGACAGCCAGAGGCAGGCTACCAAGGACGCTGGCAAGATCGCGGGACTCAATGTGTTGAGGATAATCAACGAGCCTACCGCGGCAGCTTTGGCCTATGGATTGGATAAGGAGCATGATCAGACCATCCTTGTGTTTGACCTTGGAGGGGGCACTTTTGATGTGTCCATCCTGGATATTGGCGAGGGTGTCTTTGAGGTCAAATCTACCTCGGGCAATACCCATCTGGGCGGGGATGACTGGGATCAGCGCATTATCGATTGGATGGCAGACGACTTCAAGTCCAAGACAGGCGTTGATCTGCGCGAGGACAAAATGGCCTTACAGAGGCTGAAGGAAGCTGCGGAGAAAGCCAAGATTGAGCTCTCCAGCACCACTCAGACCAATATAAATCTTCCCTTCATCACCGCGACGGCGGAGGGACCCATACACCTGGATATGACTCTCACCCGCGCGGAATTCGAAAAGATGACCGCGGATCTTCTGGAGAAGTGTGTGGGACCGTTCAAGCGGGCCATGAAGGATGCCAAACTGGAGCCTAAAGATATAGACCATGTGATCCTGGTAGGCGGGGCAACCCGTATGCCTATGGTCCAAGAGCTGGTGCGTAAACTCACCGGAGGGAAAGAGCCCCACAAAGGTGTCAACCCGGATGAGGTGGTGGCGGTGGGCGCCGCCATCCAGGCCGGTGTGCTCAAGGGCGAAGTAAAAGATGTGCTTCTGCTGGATGTCACCCCTCTCTCCCTGGGGATAGAGACGCTTGGCGGGGTATTTACTAAGCTGATCGAGCGTAACACCACCATCCCCACCAGGCGCAGCGAGATCTTTACCACCGCTGCGGATGGTCAGACGAGTGTTGACATCAAGGCATACCAGGGGGAAA
>JACVIX010000132.1 GCA_015711725.1 Candidatus Geothermincola primus
CGACTGGATAACCTTTCACGCCGAAGTGACCAGGCATATAGGCGAGGTCACTAGCATTATAAAAAGATATGGGATGAAAGCCGGGGTCGCCCTTAGTCCACAGACCCCAGTATCCCGATTGGATGGATACCTGGAATATCTGGACTATGTTTTAATAATGTTGGTTATCCCGGGCTTTGGCGGCCAAGAGTTGATTCCCGACGCTTTGAAAAAAATCGGCGAGGTCAAGAAAGCCGCTGCGGAGGAGGGTGTGGATTTACTGGTGGAAGTGGATGGGGGAGTGAAAACCTCAAACCTGGATAAGGTAATAAAGGCGGGCGCGGATATAATAGTCATTGGATCGTCAATTTTCATGCAGGATGACCCCCGAAAGGCATCCGAGGAGATAAGAAGTGTTCTTGACCGATAAAATCATTCCACCTCAATCTTGCGCCGAGCCGAAAACGCTCGTCGTTACCGTTATCCCCATTGATTAAGGTACTCAATAGACAATTATCCTTAAGATTTGTATAATTATCTAAACTGAATAATATATAAAGCCTTCGGGGCAGGGTGAAATCCCCGACCGGCGGTAAAAGTCCGCGAGCCCAATGGGTTGACCCGGCGGAATTCCGGGGCCGACGGTTAAAGTCCGGATGGGAGAAGGCTGGAGGCCTAAAAGAAAGGCGTTCTGGAATTCTCCCGAACGCCTAAAGTTTTATTAGCCTCTGTGAGAAGGCGGATATGGACTCAAATGGAGTAAAGCAAGGGATATAAGTGAAATTGCATTCTAAAACGGAGGAGTTATTCTCCGAAGAGGATTATGTTTATATGCGCAGAGCTCTAAAACTGGCTCGTAAGGGAAAGGGAATGGTTAATCCCAATCCTATGGTAGGCGCCGTACTGGTTAAGTCGGGGAGGATAATAGGAGAAGGTTTTCATCGTCGCGCGGGAGAGGCTCATGCGGAGATAAAAGCTTTGGAGCAAGCGGGTAAGCGGGCCCGAGGCGCTGCTCTCTATGTTACCCTAGAGCCCTGTAATCATTATGGGAGAACCCCTCCCTGTACAGAAGCGATAATCAGGGCACAAGTTGCAAAGGTGGTAATCGCGCGAAGAGACATCAACCCCCATGTTAAAGGTGGCGGTGCGGAGAAGCTGCGCAGAGCCGGCATAATTGTTAAGACAGGATTAATGGAGAGGGAATCCTCCGAGATGAACAGAAGCTACGAAAGATATGTTTTGAGCGGGAGGCCATTCATCTCGGTGAAAGTTGCCATAACGGCAGATGGAAAAATCGCCACCGGTAAAGGGTTATCCAAATGGATAAGCGGGGATGAAGCGAGAAAGTATGTGCATAAGTTGCGAAGACAGAGCGACGCCGTTCTGGTGGGAATAGAGACGGTACTGAAGGATGATCCTATGCTGACCGTAAGAGAGGTCCCAATGGATGGATATGAACCGCCCTGGCGGGTAGTTTTAGACAGTCATCTGCGCATCCCCGAAAACGCAAAGATATTGGCCCCAGATGCTAAAACTATAATCTTCGTCACCCCAAGGCATGACAGCAGGAAAGCGCGGGACTTGCAGCGGAGAGGAGTCGAGGTTATCACGGTTAAATCCAGAAAAGGGAGGGTGGACCTAGAAGCGGTTGTGCGAGAATTGGGAGCTAGAAACTGCGTAGATCTTCTGGTGGAGGGGGGAGCGACTGTCAACCGTTCCTTCATAGAATCATCACTGGTGGATTATTACTATATTTTTGTCGCGCCAAAAATTTTTGGAGGGGCGTCAACTCCTTCCTGGGTGTCAGGCAAGGGGCCGAATTATCCAGAGGAATATTTCTCTCTCGCTTGGAGAAGGGCGACCCGAATTGGCGATGATTATCTGCTGGAAGCCTATGGAAAAAGGATGGACAGTTGTTTACGGGGATAATTGAAGAGATAGGATCGATCAAGAAGATTTTTACCAAGCCCGCTGGAGCAGTGATCACCATTGAGGCTGAGGGGATATTCGATGATTTGAAAGTAGGGGATTCTTTATCCGTGGATGGGGTTTGCCTCACAATTACGAAGATTGAAAGGCCTGAGTTGCAGGCGGATGTTTCCAGGGAAACTTTAAATAAAACCACTCTGGGATCATGGCGGCCTGGATATCAGGTGAATCTGGAACGAGCCCTCACCCCGACGAGCAGAATGGGAGGGCATATTGTTCAGGGCCACGTTGACGCGACTGGAACGGTCAAGAAGAAGCTTCAGGATGGAGCCGGGTGTACTTTATATCTGGAGGTGCCCGTTGGCCTGACCAGGTACCTTGTGGAAAAAGGTTCCATCGCGATAAATGGGGTGAGCTTGACCATCGCTGAAATCTGGGGAAGTATTTTTTCCATTGCGGTTATTCCCCATACTTTGGAGCGGACTAACTTGCGCTGGTTAAAACCAGGAGACGCGGTAAACGTTGAAGCAGATATTATAGCGAAATATATTTACCGATATCTAGGCGAGGAAGAAAAGGGGAAGGGAGATGAGCGGAATCTTATGGACTTACTAGAAAAGGGAGGCTATCTATGAGCCCGGATAGAGGGGAGTTTAAATGGCGGTTAGCGTAAGGACCGGTTGGCCTCTTAATTTAATTATTGAATACAAGTAATAAAGGAGGTAGCAATTTATGGAAGCTGATGCGGAAAGGATAGAGGAATACCCGTTTGATACCATCCCTGAAGCGATAGAGGAGATTCGTAAGGGCAATATCGTTATCGTTGTAGATGATGAAGACCGGGAAAATGAGGGCGATTTCGTGATGGCGGCGGAAAAGGTGACCCCAGAGGCCATAAACTTCATGTCCAAGCACGGTCGGGGGCTGATCTGTATGCCCTGTGAGGGGAAAAGGCTGGATGAGCTGAACATTCACCCAATGGTCAGCGTGAATACCTCCACCCATCAAACCGCTTTTATGGTTTCCATCGGCGCCAAGGGAAGGATCACAACGGGAATTTCTGCCCACGATCGGGCTGCGACAATACAAGCGGTAGTGGATCCCTCCACCAAACCAGAAGATATCTCTAAACCAGGACATGTCTTTCCGTTAAGGGCAAGGGATGGAGGAGTGTTGACCAGAGCTGGACATACCGAGGCGGCGGTGGATTTGGCTAGGCTTGCTGGCCTTTTCCCAGCAGGGGTGATCTGTGAAATCATGAACGATGATGGAACTATGGCGCGGGTCCCTCAACTGGCGGAGATAAAAAAAAGATTCGGTTTGAAACTGGTTACGGTGGAGGAACTTATCCGATATCGCCATCGAACCGAAAAGTTGGTGCGAAAGATAGCCGAGTTTAAACTTCCCACAGAATATGGTGAATTCAAAGGGATCGGTTATGAATCTTTAGTGGACGGCAAGTGTCATCTTGCCCTAGTAAAGGGGGAAGTAAGAGGTAAACAATCCGTGTTAGTAAGGGTACATTCCGAATGTCTCACTGGGGATGTTTTTTCCTCCCTGCGCTGCGACTGCGGCAGTCAGTTGAGGAAGGCACTAGAGATGATCGAGGCTGAGGGCGAAGGGGTCCTGCTGTACATAATTGGCCATGAAGGTAGGGGGATCGGCTTGGTTCATAAACTAAAAGCATACGAGCTACAGGACGAGGGCAGGGACACGGTGGAGGCCAATGTGGAGTTGGGATTCCCGCCAGATGCAAGGGATTATGGGGTGGGCGCGCAGATCCTCTCCGACTTGGGCCTTACCACCATGCGCTTACTGACTAATAACCCCTCAAAAAGGGTAGGGTTGGAAGGTTATGGCCTGAAAGTTGTAGAGAGAGTTCCCCTGGTGGTAGAGCCATGTCAGGAAAACAGGGATTATCTTAAGGCGAAGAAAGAGAAACTAAATCATCTGCTAGAGATCTAAGGAGGAAAAGATGACTGTGTTCGAAGGGAATCTAATCGCCAGAGATTTAAATTTCGCCATTGTCGTGAGCAGATTCAATGAGTTCATCAGCAATCGGCTTCTGGAAGGCGCTTTGGATGCCCTGAAGAGGCATGACGCTGACATGGATAAGGTGGATATCATCTGGGTGCCAGGGTCTTTTGAAATTCCACCGGTGGCGAAGAGAGTGGCTGGTAGCGGTTCGTACCATTGTGTAATCTGCCTGGGGGCGGTAATACGTGGATCCACCCCTCATTTCGAGTACATCGCCTCCGAGGTTTCCAAAGGCATCGCGCTTACCGCCCTGGAAACGGGGGTACCGGTAATTTTCGGGGTGATAACGGCCGATAACATCGAACAAGCGGTGGAACGCGCCGGCGCCAAACAAGGCAATAAAGGTTGGCAGGCAGCTCTCACCGGTATCGAGATGGCCAACCTGATGAAAAGCCTGCAAGCATAAGACCACTGACGATATGCGGGATTTCACCCCTTACGAATCCGGATGCCAATATGATGGGGCGAGACATGAGCGATAACTCCCTAGATTAGTTGTGTCACCATAGACGGGTTCAACTTGTCATATGGTGAGATAAAAAGTTTTTGCGCCCGCATTTTCGTTTCATCGAGACATATCCCAATCGTCCGCACTATTCCCCTTCTAGTGTATGCGATATTATTACAGAATGTTAATTATTAATATCACCAGAAAAAAACGTCGATATAAATTAATAATAAACTGATTATTTCGTTTCACCTTAATACTTTTTCGTTGGGAGGGGAAGAGAACAATTTGGGAAATGAAATTGAAAGCTAACCTAGATGAATTGATAAAAGATTTGGAAGGAATAGATAAGATCGCGGTTTCCTCCTTAAGCCAACCAGAGATAGACGCTGCAAACGTAAGCGTTCAGGAGCTGAGGAGGATAGCCTGGGATTATGTCGAGTATTTAATTCACGGGTTGTCAAAGAACAACCGTTTGCAAGCAGAGGAGTCGCAATTGCCCCATCGCATTGCCGAATTAGCCCAACATAGGCTCCCCGCAGAAGTTCTTATGAAGATCGCTAATAACTGTGCAAATTTATGCATGGAGCGATTGGAGAAAGTATCGCTCGAAGGATGGTCCGCCCCGAATTTTATATCGCGTTTTCACCGGGTGGCGTTAGAGGGAAGCGGGATGATAGCGCGAATCTACATGCAGCAGAAAGAAATTGAATTCAGTTGGTTTCTCAACGCGTTGGAAGAAATAGAGGCGTTTCCCTCAACATTGGCGTCGCTGACCGACGCGGATACCTTGCTGAAAAGCGGCCTGAATAAATTGAAGGGAATAATTGCTGCAGAAGAAGGCGCCATTGTCATGGGCGAGAACGCAAAAACCCTTAGGTGGACGCAGAGCGATTTTAAGTGGGTAGACCCCCAGACAGATCAACCCCTGGAACTCGATCCATACGCCGCGGAAAAGCTTTACGGTTGCGGGGTTACTTTGGAGGTTAGAGAAAGCGATGGATCCATGCCCTGTTTAAACAAGTTTAGGCGGCGTTTGCGAAGTGAATCTATAATTCTGGTGCCCATGAGAATTCGAGATATTACAATAGGCCTAATCATTCTCTCTAAAAGCCGGGGATCACGCCCCTTCACCGAGAGGGAGAGAAGGCTGGCCGCGCTTTTCGCTAATGGCTTGGCTAAATCCTTTGAGAATGTGAGACTGCATGCCAGCGAGCAACAGAAGATAAAAAACACGGTAGCTCTGCTTGAGATCGCTCGAGTAATCAATTCCACCCTAGACCTAGAGACGATGACCAAGCATTTGGCGAGAATGATCGTTGATTTGGTTGGCGCCGAAGCTTGCGCGATCTTCCTTATGGATTCCGAGAAGGAAAGATTGTTGCCCAAAGCCGTATGCGGATCAATCGCGGAAGAGATTATGGCGTTGGAGGGGAAAGGCGAATTGCGCGTGGCCCAGATGAACCCTGGGCGCCTCCGCTTATTGAGTGGAGGGAATACAGTGATTGTGAGTGCCCCCAAAGATAACGACCTGTTCGACGAAAAGCTGCTGGAGGAGAGGGGAGTTCAAGGAATGGTTATTCATCCTTTACTAGTCCGGGAGAACTTGATAGGGATGTTGGTTATTTTTCAGGGCAGAAAGGTCGAGGAGATCGGCGGGGAGGAGAAAAACGTAATAGCCGCTATCGGTAGTCAGGCTGCGATAGCAATCGAGAACGCTATTCTCTACGAAGATATAGAAAAGAGTTATTTCTCAACGGTAAAAGCCTTAGCCAAAGCGATAGAGGTTAAGGACCCCTACACGCACGGTCATTCGGAAAGAGTAACTGAATATGCCCTCATGATCGCAGAGGAGATGGGCCTCGACGATAGGGAAAAGCAGAATATCAAATACGCGGCTACCCTCCATGACATCGGCAAAATAGGGATTGCTGGCAAAGTGCTGAACAAGCCAGGAGCATTGACCGATGAGGAGTATATGCATGTGAAGACCCATCCATTGCTTGGCGACACTATCGTGGAGCCAGTGGAGTTTCTCCAGGGGCCAAGGCCCCTTATCTTGCATCATCACGAGAGGTATGACGGGAGAGGATATCCCGATGGCCTCAAGGGGGAAGAGATTCCTTTGGGAGCTAGGATAATAACAGTAGCCGATTCGTTTGAGGCTATGCGCTCAGATAGACCTTATCGTAAGGCATTAACTTTCGAGGATGCTAAGTCGGAATTGATAAGGAATGCAGGCACCCAATTTGATCCCCACGTTGTGGAGACTTTTCTCAAGATACTGGAGCGGGAGGGAACCATTGAGGTTCAGGATATGGCTTCCTCCTGAGGACGGATAGATGCTGCGAAGGGGTCTCCTTGATAGAGGGGAATGGTCAATGAGAAGGTGGTGCCTTTGCCCAATGAACTAGAAACCCAAATGTCCCCGCCATGTGCCTTTATCAGCTCTTTACATATGGGCAAACCTAAACCAATACCCCCCCGCTGCCTGGTCATAGATGACTCCACCTGGTAGAACTTGTCAAATACATGGGGAAGTTCGGATTGGGGTATGCCCACCCCCGTATCGCTTATCTCAATGAGGCAGAAGTCGTCAGCCCGCTTGGCCGATATGTTGATATTGCCTCCCGCGTCGGTGAACTTAATGGCGTTGTCCAGAAGATTCATGATTACTTGGTTGATTCGGTCTCGATCCGCATAGATTAAAGGAAGTCCCTCTTCAATTTCAGTGGTTATCTCCACGTCTTTTTCGATGGCTAAGTTGGCCATCTGCATAACGATATTTTCGATAATTCCCGTCAAGGATAATGGCTGCAAGACTACCCCTATCATTCCCGATTCAATCCTGGAGATATCGAGAAGGTCGTTAATCAATTTGGTGAGCCCTACCGCCTGTTTCTCCACGATCTCCAGGTAATGCCGCTGTTTCTCAGAAATGGGTCCCGCCCTTTCCGCGTTGATCAGCCTAACGAAACCGCGTATGGAGGTAAGCGGCGTTTTCAGTTCATGGGACACTATGGATATAAAATCGTTCTTAAGGCGATCTAGCCTCGCCAGATCGGTAATGTCGTGCATCAGAAATACCGCACCCATACTTGAATCCAATTGATCCTTCAGTGGCACGGAGATGATCTGAAAATACTGGGGTTGTTCTCCTTGAAGAATCGCTTCACCTCTTGCTGTTTTCCCCTCAACTAGTACTTGCACTAAAATATCTTCCAAACTCTTGTCCTTTAATAGCAAGGGTATGGGAAGTTTTTGGAATAGGGATTCGATGGGTATCCCGAAGTCCTGTGGGGTGATTCCCATAATCTCCTTTATTGAGGGATTGGCGAGAATGAGGTTGGTCTGGTGATCGATAACCATGATGCCATCTTTCAGACTGTTTATAATCGCCTCGATCTTCATCTTGTCGTCCAAGGTTTTCTTGTAAAGCATGGATTTTTCGATAGCCACGGCGGTTTGGCTTGCTAGGGTAAGTAAGATACGAGCGTGTTCGTCATGGAAAGTAAACTCTTCGCTAGATGCGCAACAGATTACCCCAATAGCGCGGGAGCTGGCAAAGAGAGGCACCGCGATAAGGGATCCTATGCCAGGGTTACGTTGGAAAAAGGGATTGAATCTTGAGTCTTCTTTTCTGGAATTGATGATAACCGGAAGAACAGCGTCCACCGCTAAATAGATGGGATTGTGATCTATCGCATCTATCATGGACATCTCCTGGTTCAAGCTAACGCCCGCGGATTTGACCACCTCTAATCTGGATTCGCCCAAGTCTGCGAGTAAAAGTATCTTTTCCGCCGGGATGAGTTCCTTGGTGTAAGCAAGCATGATTTCGGCGATTTCTTTGTAATCAAGGCTGCTTGCCAGTTTAATAGAACTGGAATAAAGGGTTGCGAGTTCCTGTCGCTTGTAATCGGTTTCCTTCAAGAGGTCGGCGATTATGTCCTTCTCTTCTTCTTGTTCCTTGGCCTTATTGATGATAAATGAACCGCAGAGGGTTAGGATTATAAAGATTGCTGTGGTAAAAGCCATATTTTTGAAGGTTTCGAAGTCTATATTTTCATAGAGGATGGGTGCGAAGTAGATGGCCGAAGTTATAGCAGCCAGTAAAGCAGTTTCTAAGATACCGAAGTAGGTGGTGGAAAATATGATAACTGCCATATAAAGAAGAAAGAAATGGCTCTTGCTTCCTCCAGTCAGATAAACGGTGACGGCGATCAGGGCATTGGTGGCCATCATCAGAGAGAAGAAGAGATAAGGTCGATACTCCTGATATGGAAAGAGTAGGTAGGCGGGGAGCAAAAGGATGGATAAGCCTACGAAGAGAAAGAAGATGGGAGTGCGGGTTCTCTCTTCGAAAGGCAGGACGAAAAGAAGTATGCCAAAAATTATAGTTAACCAGAAGAAAAGGGCTATAAAACGCTTGGAACCGATAAGCTTCTTTACCCTGGACTCGCACTTTCTCTCGATGGAAATAATGCTTTCCGGCCAGGTTTTAAAAGAGATGGCTTTGACTATATAATGGTCAGTCTTTTCTTCTTCGGTCGAAGACATAGTTACTCCCCTCGAGGGATTTTGCGTATTTCTTGACCTCCGCGGCGATCTGTGCCACTTTGCCTGGATGATTTATATCTCGATAGGTGTTGTGCACTATGGCGATGGAGATGGTCATGATGGGATATTTTTTTATCTCTCCGCTTCTGTCCACGCTAACG
>JACVIX010000133.1 GCA_015711725.1 Candidatus Geothermincola primus
TCAACAGTATGCGTAACGCATGGGCCTGGCTTTCCACGTGATCTGCCAGAAGGTGATAGTCTACATGTCCCTAGCCAATTTAGCCATCCAGGCCCACGGGGAGAGAAAGGCTCTTTTATCGACTGACTAGGTGAAATACCATTAGGCAAGGGGTGTCCAGATAAATTCGGAGAAAAGTGCGTGAGAGAAAAGGGAAAATATTACAAATATTTAATATTTATTATGTTAAGATAGCGACACGTTAGCGTTTTTACCCTATCCAGGGATGAAGTGATCTAGATCGTTTATCTTATCGGCGGCATTTAGTCCGTTCTGCCCGCGTGGGGGTTGAATCGCGCTTGCGAAAAACCGAAGTTATAACTAGGGAGAAGCGAGATATATTTTTTATATAGGGCAAGGTTATCAGCGTCCTTCGAGTTTATCTCCTTCAGAGAAAGTGCGCTGTAGACAAAAGAAGGCGGAATACGTTTAGGATATTGATTGAGGTTATAAGGTCGAGGATCAATATTGCGAAGGTAATGGATGATAAAATCAGATTAACCAAAAATCCATATAGAGACGCGTATAAGGCGCTTTCAAGCGTATGCAAGCGCGCGGAAAGATATATACCAGGGATGATAAGAGATATGAAAAAAGATAGATGAAGAGAGATAAGAAGAAAAGGACTAAAAGAATTGGAGAGGAGGTGAAGATGATGAGGAGAGGATGGTATTTTAAAGCATTGGTGGTACCGGCTTTGATGCTCTGTCTGATCGCTCTGGTCATCGCCGGCTGTAACTGCGGGCGTGGCGCTTCCCAGGTGGAGGAAGAACAGCAGGATCATACCCCTCAGGCCACGGAAGTGCCCACCACGGTTGCCCCCCCCGCGACTTCTGGTGAAGGGACCAGCGGTGGCGGAAGCGGTCCTACCAGCGGTGGACACACCAGCTACAGCATGGATGGTCAGAAGATCGGCGAGGGCAACTACAGCGAGTGGTTAAAGATCGTGGACGTGCGCTGGGCGGATCACGGCGAATATTTCCGGGTGGTCTTTGAGTTGAAACGTCTGGATGGGAGCGACACCACCATAGTCCCCAACGTGGAGACCAAATATGTCTCCCATGATCCTGGTCCCACTTACTCTTATGAGGACACTTTTGTCTACATTTATTTCAATAACGTAAGAGGCACGGGAGCTTTCTTCGATACCGACCTTCCAGCGGGCGTTCACGTCTCCATGGGTAATTCCCTGCTGGAGTATATCGAACGCCTCAGCACCGCTTATGGGGAACCATGCACGCTCCGCGTCTATTACCGTACCAACAAGGCTCACCCTGGAGTGTCATCGCGTCCCTCCAAATTGCATTGGGAGACCAACCCCATGCGGGTGATCCTGGATTTCCGTATGACGTGAAAGGGATGTGAGAGCGACGCGAGAACGACATAAAAGTGACTTTAGAGCGAGTGGCCTCCGAAAGAACTTCTGAGCCGTAATTTGTAAAAGGGTCGGGAAGAAATGGCGTTAAAGCGAGGAACAGGGTTTGGCTCTACCTTTCGCGGGAGCCGAACCTTCGCTTCGCAATAATGTGAATGGCCTTAGGAGTCTGATGAGTGGGGAAAGCGATCGACACTTGAGTTTTACTCTCTCGCGCGAATTGGAATAACGCTTAATATCCTTTTATCTTTGTGGCTGAATGGAAAATAGCTGAGCGGAAAAACCCGAATTTTTTTCAGCGAGATAGATTCTTTGTCAATATAAATCGCGTACTTAAAAAAACTATTTATCTCGTCATCTTTCTCTTGACTTGAGGTAAAATATCCTCTATCATATGCTCCATGATGGATAAAGAATTAATTTTACGTAATGTGAATAACGGATGGTGGTGGAGCCCCTAGAAGGCTCCAGCCACCTGCTGTGATTTTTTCGGGCCGCGGAGCCTTCGGAGGCGAAGCGGCTCGAAGCTTTAATAGAGCCGCAAACATCAAAGATTTGCGGCTTTTTTCATGGACAAGAAAAGTGAGGAGGTCAATAGTGTTAGCGGAAGAAGGATATGTTATGGGAATGAAAGGAAGGAAGGGCCTGTATCACCCCTCTCGGGAAAGGTTCATCGATCTTGCGTCCACCTATAACCTAATCACGATCATGCGCGAGGTGGAGTCGGACCTGGAAACACCCGTGTCCGCCTTTATGAAACTGGAAAAAGGAGATTTCTCGTTTTTGCTGGAGAGCGCGGAGAGGGGCGAGCGCTGGGGGCGCTTCTCCTTTTTAGGGTTCGACCCCCTGCAGGTTATCACCTACCAAGATGGGGAGATCCGTCATCAGGGGAGAAAATCGCCTTTTCGCCTCTCCGCCAGCGACCCGGTGAGCTATCTTTTCCAAACGCTCGCCTTTATCCACCCTTCGCCGGTTCACGATTTCCTACCTTTCGTCGGTGGGGCAGTGGGATATTTCGGCTATGACCTTCTTCCCTTCATGGAAAAGATAGAATTCCGCGCATCCCGCGTCCTGGACATTCCGGAGATGATGTTCATGCTCACGGGAAAGATGGCGGTCTTCGACCATCTGCAGAGTCGCCTCTATTTGGTGGTGAGCGTGCTATTGAGCGGAAGGGAGACGCCTGGCGAACTAAGACAGCTCTATGACCGTGCCATCTTGGATCTGGAGGAGATGGCGGAACGGCTGCGTCGGCCCCTTAGCGAGATGGGTAGGGCGGAGGTGTTCTATCTCTCCCCAGAGACATATTTACATAATGTAATTATGAACATGGGAGAGGAAGCTTTCCAGGAAAAGGTGGAAAGGGCCCTGGAATATATACACGCGGGTGAGGCCTTTCAAATCGTTCTCTCCCAAAGGTTCGACCTGCGGATTAAGGCGGATTGTTTTTCCATCTACCGCTCCCTGAGGTCGGAGAACCCGTCTCCTTACATGTTTTATCTGAAATTCGAGGACCTTTGCTTGGCGGGATCGTCTCCCGAATCGGTGGTGACCAGGCGTGGCGAGTGCGCCACTATCAGGCCTATCGCGGGGACCAGAAAGAGAGGAGAGACGGTGGAGGAGGACATCATGCTGGAGGAAGAGCTTCTTGAAGATGAGAAGGAGCGAGCGGAGCATATCATGCTGGTGGACTTGGCCCGCAACGACCTGGGGCGAGTTTGCGCCCCCGGTTCCGTGGAGGTTACCCAGTTGATGGAAGTGGAGAGGTACTCCCAGGTGATGCACCTGGTGAGCGAGGTGCGAGGGCGATTAAGAAAGGGGATTGGCAATGACCTGTTGCTGCGGGCCTGCTTCCCCGCGGGGACGGTCTCGGGAGCGCCCAAGGTAAGAGCCTGCCAGATCATCGATGAGCTGGAGATGGAGCGCAGAGGCATCTACGCTGGCGCGGTGGGCTATGTGGGATACTCGGGTAGCCTGGACACCTGTATCGCCATACGCACCCTAGTGGCTAAGGGCGATCGGGCTTGCGTCCAGGCGGGCGCCGGAGTGGTGGCGGATTCAAAACCGGAACGTGAGTACCAGGAGACCATGGACAAAGCAAGGGCATTGCTGCGAGCGGTGCGCCGTGCGGAGGCGGCGAAAGGGGTGTGAGTGAAAGGAATGAAAATGGCGAAAGGGAAAAAGAAAGTCGTGCTGGTGGACAACTATGACTCTTTTACTTACAACCTGTCACAAGCTTTCGAGATACTGGGAGCTGAGGTGGAAGTGGTTCGCAATGACACCATCGAGGTGGAGGAGCTGTTATCGCTTGATTTCACCCACTTGGCTATATCCCCCGGTCCGGGTGTCCCTTCCACCTCCGGTATAGTTCTCCCTCTCATCCGACGTTTAAAAGGAGAGGTTCCCATCCTAGGGGTTTGTCTGGGGCACCAGGCCATCGGGGAGAGCTTTGGAGCGCGGCTTATCCGGGCACCCCGCCCCGTGCATGGAAAAACCTCCCTCATCCGCCATGATGGGAAGGGCGTCTACCGCGGCCTGGAAAACCCCTTCAGGGCGACCCGTTATCATTCCCTTATTCTGGAGAGGGAGAGCGTGCCCCCCTGCCTGGAAGTGGGCGCGGAAAGCGAGGACGGCGTGGTCATGGGGGTGCGCCATCGCAAGCTGCCCATCGAGGGGGTGCAGTTCCACCCCGAGTCTATTCTCACCTCTCAAGGAATGGCATTGATGGAGAACTTTCTGGCGATGGAGGTGAGGTAGATGATCGGTGTCTGCCTGTCACGGGTGGTGGAAGGGGAACATCTGAGATTCGAGGAGGCGAGAGAACTTATGGGAGTGCTGATGAGAGGGGAGGCCAGCGAAGCTCAGATCGCCGCCCTGCTGGTGGGGCTGAAGATGAAGGGAGAGCGCCCCGAGGAGATCGCGGGGTTCGCCATGGGGATGCGTGACGCCGCTCTCCCCGTGTCCATAGATGGGGGTCAGGTGGGAGACACTTGTGGCACCGGGGGTGACCGCAAGGGCTCCTTCAACATATCCACCACCGCCGCTTGCATCGCTGCGGGCGCGGGTCTGCGCATCGCTAAGCATGGCAACCGGGCTATCTCCTCCGCTTGCGGGAGCGCAGACGTTTTGGAGGCGTTGGGGGTGAAGATAGAGCTTCCCCCGGAAAAAGTAAAGGAGTGCGTGGAGCGGGTGGGTTTGGGCTTTATCTACGCACCTCACTTTCATCCCGCTATGCGGCACGTGATGAAGACCAGAAAGGAACTGGGGTTTCCCACCATCTTCAACCTGTTAGGACCACTAACCAATCCCGCCCGGGTCTCCTTCCAGGTATTGGGGGTGCACTCTCCCGAGAAAGGTCCACTGATGGCCCAGGCGCTTGCCCGCATGCCTCTTGCCAAAGCGCTGGTGGTACACGGCTCCGATGGCATGGATGAGCTTACCATCTGCGGAAGCAATTTGGTGTGGGAGATAAGAGGTGGAGAGGTGAAACATTATGAGTTAGATCCTGGAGAACTTGGCATCCCCCGGGCAAATCCAGCGTCTTTTAAAGGTGGAAACGCCGAAGAAAATGCCAGAATCCTGCGGAAGGTTCTCCAGGGCGAGGAAGGACCCCGCCTGCGGGTTAGCCTTCTCAACGCCGCCGCCGCGCTGGTGGCGGGCGAGAAGGCGGGGGACTTCAAGGAAGGATTGAGGCTGGCGGAGCGCTCGGTGAGGGAGGGGGCGGCGTTGAGTAAATTAGAGGAATTGGTGGCTTTCACCCGAGACGTAGAGGGTAGTGCATGAACCAGACTGGTTTTCCGCGCGATAATAATTTTCTTCTTGATGTAATAAATCTTACATGGGAGCGCGTCAGGCGCGCGGAAGAAGAGTTGCCTCTTGATCGCTTGCTCATGGTGTGTATGGACATACCCGCGCCCCCTTCCTTCACTCGGGCTCTGCGCGATGGAAGGCACGAGGGCTTAAAGGTCATCGCGGAGGTAAAAGCCGCCTCTCCTTCCCAGGGCGAGCTGGTGAAAGACTTGCGGCTGGAGGAACGCGTGGTCGCTTATGAACGGGGTGGGGCTGCGGCGCTCTCCATTCTGACCGAACCCTTCTTTTTCGGGGGGGATCTTGACTTTATCTCCAGGGCGAAAAAGGTCACTTCCCTTCCCATTCTGCGAAAGGATTTCATCCTCTCCCCTTATCAAGTTTGCGAGGCGCGAGCGCGGGGAGCCAGCTCGGTGTTGCTCATCACGCGGGTTCTGGAGGCTTCCGTGCTGCGCGAGTTGATCGCTCTCAGCCGGAGGCTTCAGATGGAATCGCTGGTGGAGATACACGACGAGGAGGATCTGGAGAAAGCTATGCGCGCGGGAGCTCATATCATCGGGATAAATAATCGTGATTTGGAAACGCTAGAGGTGAACCTGGAAATCACCGAAAGGTTGGCACCACTTATTCCCACCCCTCTCATCCGGGTAAGCGAGAGCGGGATAAAAAATATACAAGATGTAAAAAGGTTAAAAGGCTTGCAACTGGACGCCCTGCTGGTGGGGGAGACGCTTATGCGTTCCGACGACCCAGCGGCCCTTCTTTCCGCCCTGGTGAAAGAGGAAGGAGCCTGAGATGTGGGTGAAGGCGTGCGGTATCACCAGGATGGAGGACGCCCTTGCCGCGGCGCGGCTGGGATATTCCGCCGTGGGAATGATCTTCGCGGAGAGTCCCCGCAGGATGGATCCCGAACGCGCTCGTCGCATAGCTTTCAGGCTCCCCGCTGGAGTAATAAAAGTGGGAGTGTTCGTGAACGAGGATTTTAAAGAAGTTAGAAGATTGGGTGAGTACTGCGGCTTGGATCTCTTCCAGTTCCACGGGGAGGAGAGCCCCTCCTATGTCGCCGCCTTCGGGACGAGGGCGATCAAGGCCTTCCGAGGTGGAGAGGGTTTCGATCCGGAGGTGGTAAAAGAATACCCTCAGGGGTATTCATACCTGCTGGATTCCCTGGATCCCGCGCGCCGGGGAGGGACCGGGGCGGTGGGGAACTGGGAGGCGGCGGCGCGAATAGCCAGAGGTTTCCGCTTGATCCTTGCGGGGGGGCTTAGCCCGGAAAACGTGGCGGAGGCGGCGCTCAGGGTGCGGCCCTTTGGGTTGGACGTCTGCAGTGGAATAGAGGAGAGAGCAGGTATAAAAGAGTGGGGGAAGATGGAGAGTTTCATCGAAAATATTCGGCGGATAGAATTACAAATCAATGGAATCGCGGAGGTGAAATAGTGATCAATTATCAGCAACCCGATGGTCAAGGCCACTTCGGTGAGTTCGGGGGAAGGTTCGTTCCCGAGACCCTTATGCCCCCCCTGCTAGAGCTGGAAAAGGCTTATCTGGAGGCCCGGGAAGATGAGAGTTTCGGAATGGAGCTGGAGAGGCTTTTGCGGGACTACGCGGGCAGGCCCACCCCCCTATATGAGGCGAAAAGGCTATCCGCCGCCTTAGGGGGCGTCCGCATCTTCTTGAAGCGAGAGGACCTCTGCCATACCGGATCCCACAAGATAAACAACACCCTGGGCCAGGCGCTGCTTACCAAGCGCATGGGAAAACGGAGAATAATCGCCGAGACCGGGGCGGGGCAGCACGGGGTGGCCACCGCAACCGCCGCGGCTCTTCTTGGTTTGGAATGCGACATTTACATGGGCGAGGAGGACATGAGGAGGCAGGCGTTGAACGTCTTCCGCATGGAGCTTCTGGGGGCGCGGGTGATAGGGGTCTCCAGCGGATCCCGCACTCTCAAAGACGCCATCAACGAGAGCCTGCGCGACTGGGTCTCCTCGGTGGGGCAAACCCATTACTGTATCGGTTCGGTGGTAGGGCCCCATCCCTTTCCCATGATGGTGCGGGACTTCCAGTCTGTGATCGGCAGGGAGGCGCGCGAGCAGCTGGAGGAGAAGGGGCTACCCCTGCCGGACTGCCTGGTGGCTTGCGTGGGAGGCGGAAGCAATTCCATGGGGCTCTTCTATCCCTTCATCCATGAACCGGTGAGAAAAGTGGGCGTGGAGGCGGGAGGGACCGGATCCCAGCCAGGAGAGCATGGAAGCACCTTGTGTTACGGGGAGATAGGGGTTCTGCACGGCGCTAAGAGCTACCTGTTGCAGGATGAGAGGGGTCAGGTGATGGCAACCCATTCCGTATCCGCGGGGCTGGACTACCCCGGGGTGGGCCCAGAGCATGCCCACTTCAAGGAGCGTGGTTTGGCGGAGTACGTGAACGTGAGCGACGAAGAGGCGCTGGAGGCGGCGGCGGAACTCTCCCGGCGGGAGGGGATTATCCCCGCACTGGAGAGCGCCCACGCCTTGGCTTACGCCATCAAGCTCGCCCGGGAGATGGGCCGCGGGTCAAGCATTTTAGTGTGCCTCTCGGGAAGGGGAGACAAAGACGTGGAGATCATGAGGGAGAGGCTTAGAGGGGAAAAGTCGGTGGAAAATAGTGAATCCCTGTCAAACAGCTCCTTGACGAAAATGCTTTCAAGGAGCGCGCGAGATGTCTAGAAAGTATAAGTCCAGAATCGAGCAATGCTTCGCTGCGCTACGGGGAGAGAGGGCGGCGCTCATAGCTTATCTCACAGGGGGGTTTCCCGGTGTCACCGCTTGTCTGGAGATAGCCAGCAGGTTGATCAGCCAGGCGGACATGCTGGAGCTAGGCATCCCCTTCTCCGATCCGGTCATGGACGGCCCGGTGATCCAGGAGACCTCGCGACTGTCTCTGGAGAGAGGTTGTGGGGTGGAGGAGTGCCTGGGGCTTGCTGCGGAGCTGAGGAGGGGCACAGAAAAACCACTGCTTCTCATGAGCTACTACAATCCAGTGTTCCGCTACGGGCTGGAAGGTTTCGCCGCGGCGGCGAGGGCAAGCGGGGTGGACGGGGTGATCGTTCCCGACCTCCCTCCAGAGGAGATGGATGAATGGGGCAAGACCGCCTCTAAGCATGGGTTGGACACCCCGCTGTTTATCTCACCCAACACCCCCCAGGAGAGAATCAGGATCATTTCTGAGAAAGCCAGCGGATTTTTATACTGCGTGACCACCATGGGGGTGACCGGCTTGAGGCCCACTCTGGATTCCGGACTTTCATCCCTGATTGCGCGCGCCCGCAGCTGCGCCAGGTTGCCTCTGGCAGTGGGCGTCGGCGTCTCCAGTCCCCAGCAGTGCGGGGAAGCGGGAAAGATGGCGGACGGGGTGATCGTGGGAAGCGCGTTCATGCGCGCGGCGCTGGACGCCCTGGAGCGCGGCGAGAGCCCCGCCGCCATGGTGGAGCATCTGGCATGGAGGATGCGCCGTTCCTTGGAAGAGATTCTACCCCAAACTGGTGAATTCACCATCTAGCGTAGGTATTTAATAGATGGGGAGATTGAAGGTCGCTTTATATTTTACAAATTGTAAATTAAAAATTATACGATGACGATACCGAATATCAATCTTCGCTTTTCTCATTTTAAAGAACAAAAGTGGATTTTTCACATATTCACATATGATATGAGAATGGCATGCTTCGGTTCAACACGGTCATTGTCTTGATCGGTAATCTTAAAAGTAAAGGTTCTCAGTCCTTGTTTTTATCCCTGTACCTCAAAGGAAAAGGTTCTTTTCCTTAATTAACCGTATATCTCAAAGGAAAAGGTTCTTTTCCTTAATTAACCGTATATC
Source organism: Candidatus Geothermincola primus (assembly GCA_015711725.1). GTDB lineage: Bacteria > Actinomycetota > Geothermincolia > Geothermincolales > Geothermincolaceae > Geothermincola > Geothermincola primus. Next base: position 9,080 of record JACVIX010000133.1, read on the forward strand.
TCAAAGGAAAAGGTTCTTTTCCTTAATTA
>JACVIX010000134.1 GCA_015711725.1 Candidatus Geothermincola primus
CGGTGGAAGTGAGGCGGAAAATATGTCTGTCATGACGGATAACGAGAAGCCCACTACCGATAAGCAAGGGGATGGTATCATCTTTACCGTGCTCTATGACAACAACTCGTTTATCGAGGGCTTGGAGCAAGCATGGGGGTTTTCCTGCTTGATCGAAGGATGCGAGAAAACGGTCCTTTTCGATGTGGGGAGAGATAAAGGTATACTTTCGCGCAATTTACAGAGATTAGGTCTCAATCCTAAGAAGATAGAAGCGGTGGTGATTTCCCATGAACATGCTGACCATATGGGGGGATTGACTTATCTTTTAGAAACCAATCCTAGAGTCGAAGTTTATCTGCCACGCTCCTTTTCCGCTGCTCTAAAAGAAAGATTGGCTGCATACGACTCTCCAATCATCGAAGTATCCGGTCCTATTATGATCTGTCATGGTGTCTGGAGCACCGGAGAGATGGGCCTATACATAAAAGAACAAGCGTTGGTTGTCTCCTCCAATGTTGGCAATATAATAGTCACCGGTTGCGCCCACCCCGGAATTGTTGAGGTGGTAAAAGCGGCGAAATCCATGTTGGAGGGAGATATCGCGCTTGTGCTAGGAGGATATCATCTGAGCGCAGCGGGCGAAGCTGAGCTTGATCGTATAATATCGGATTTAAAGAGGTTGGGAGTCAGACATGTTGCTCCGTGCCATTGCACTGGAGAAAGAGCGTCGATGGTTTTAAAGCGCGCTTTCGGTGGAGCCTTTGTCAAAGTTGGAGTGGGTAAATGGGTGGCCCTGGAAGAGTTGAAATAGAAAGAGTTGTTCGCTCTCCGATAATTTCAAAATAAGCTCAGTGATATCTTGAATAAAGTGAAAAGTGATTAATTGAACCAAGAAGATAAATGATTCGCCTCAAAAATGGTTTACATCTAGTCGATGACGAATTTTCGGATATGAAGGCAAAGGGGAAGATAAATGATTCGCCTCAAGAAAGGGTTTCCATCCTCTCTCGGCGTTGAATTCGGCTCATTTCTTTCCCTTAGAACGAGGAATGAGTGTGGGGATATCTCTATTGACATCATTGGGTTCGAACCGCGCGGCGCATAAAAATGGCGGAAGGGGTGGGATTCGAACCCACGAGGCATGTTTCCACACCCACACGATTTCCAGTCGTGCTCCTTAGGCCAGACTCGGACACCCTTCCGCTCGTTTCATACCAATCTCCCCGTTAGAGATTTATTATATTTTAATTTAAAACGCCGAACGATTTCCATAAACTAACCCAATATTGGATATGCGGGATAAAGCGCTTAAGCGTTTTACCGGCCCTTTTTCATTTAATATTCATTTAATTGCTGCTCGCGCTCACGATAAAGTGTTGATTTGATAATTCATATGAAAAATTCGATTTGGCGGAAGGGGCAAACTCGCCTGCAAATATGGTAAAATATGGACAAAGGCTGCGTATATTTTCCTTGACGGAGGGAGGCTGCAATGCGAACGCCACGATGCTCAGGGGCTATACTTATCCTTGTCTTAATTCTTTTCTTTACCGGTTGCTATCAACCCGGGGGTCCGGTTCCCGAAAACCCCCATCCACCATTCCCGAGAGCTTGGACTCCCGAGGATGTGGATCAGGCCGTTATCATGGAGGAAGAAGTAATTTATTCCCCCGTTTCTAGAGAAAACGGTACGCCTCCTCCGGAATGCGATTATATACACTATCTCCGTTTCCGCCTGAGGACTCCTGACGGTGTACCCGTGGATCCCGATGCGATATTGGTGCTCACGCCCGGGTTCCTATGCGGAGCCAATGTCTTTGAGTATCTAGGACGGCAGATGGTATATATGGCGGATGCCAGCGGCATAGGAAAGCTGGAGGTGTGGGCGTTGGAACGAAGGCCCAATACCCTGGAAGACCTTACCGGTCTGAACGCCGCGGAAACGACGAAAGATATAAACGCCGCCATCAATTATTATTATCGAGGTGCGGTGATAGATGGCCGTAAATTTTCCGGTTTCCTCAAAGACCAGCAGGTACCATTCCTCTCGGAGTTCGGACTGAAACAGGTGATGGAAGATATCTATAAAGTGATTACCATCAAGGTTCCCGACCCCGAAACCAGAAGAAGAAAGGTATTTCTAGGTGGCCATTCCCTTGCGGGCTTCATCACCGCCATTTTCGCCGGATGGGACTTCGATGGCGATCCCGCCACCACCGATGATGCTGGTTATAGGAATTGCGCCGGTTTCGTGGGGTTGGATACGGTGATTTCCTCAACCAGCGAGTTGTTGGAACCTATCCTATCCATGTTACCGGAATGGCTGTATAACGCTTTATCATGTATTATGGAAAATTCCTATCGCAGCCTTCTAGAGGGAATACGTGCGGGAACGGCCCCCCGTATTCTTCCCTTGCCCGCCATAACTCAGGAAGGGCTGATGTTGCTGGAGCTTATGGGAATGCCCGCCAACTGGGAGCCCGATAGCGAATCCTCTTTCTTTAAAGAAGTACCATATTCACAGGATGTAGATTTTTTAATAAAGCTACTTCACTCCAGGAACTTGGATCATTTCCTGGTGCATATTCCTTCCATCAAGGACTTTCGCTACACCAACGAAGCGCTTCTGGGGGCGATACTGGACGATAATTTCATGCCCATCACCATTATCCAGAACAGCGTCGGCTTTCTCCATGGCGGGGCGGTGGTCAAGAAAGATTTCCCCTTGCCTAGCGATCTAGCGAATATACCCGGGCTCTCTGAGCTGCTGGGCTCGCTTATATCCATTAAAGGTTTGTTTATCGCTAATGACGCCGGTCCTTCCTATTATCAATTGGGGAAAGGCCCCCTGTATAAGTGGGCTAATTTCGATGAGGTGGGGGATGCCAGTGATCCCGATTATAAGGATAAGACTGGGTCCGTGATATATACCAATGTCGTCGAGGAGGTCACCGATATCCAGGATCTTGCTCGTACCCTCTATTATGGACCTTCCAATTTCTTCGAATGGTATTTCACCATGCGCTTGGTGGTGGATATGCTGGCGGTGAGCTTTCCTTTCGCTCCCCGCTATGGTCTCAATTTCCTACATAAAGATCATGTGAAAGATCTTCCCAAGATAGAGTTCATCGCGGAGAAAGGAGCCTTCACCACCTTACCCGGGCTCGAACCTGGAAGTTACGTGCTTTGCAAGGGATACAATCATGTGGACGTGTTGACCGCGGCTGCGGATAGACCCTCCCGCAGACCCAGCGAGGTGTTCCCTCCTCTGCTCGATTTCATCTTCGATCACTGTTTTGAGCCTTCGGTTCATGAGCCCTGAATCATTTAGCGCCAGTTGGCGTCGACTCCTTCAGTGAGGGCGCGAGGTTTTTGAGTTGCCTACTAGGATGAGATAGGGAAATAGGGAAAACCTTGACCAACCGCCATGATGGTTGAATGGTCAGGGAAACTCCAAATATATTTTACTGGTTTACCAGTGCTTCTTCCCCAGCGAGAATGCTTCCTCTCCTTTCTTTATAAAAATACGCGAGTTCTTTTAAGTGCGAGTCATCGTGAACGGTCCGCAAGAATTCTAATTTTTCCCAGCATTCGAATTCGTTATATTCCCAGCAACCCTCCAAATTCTTTTTCTGACAGCATTTCCTAATTTTACAAGAAGGGTTACCGCTGCCTGAACGTCATCCTTTCTTATAGCGAAATTTCACCATCCCTCCTAGAACTTCGTAACAGGTGTCGTAATTTTCGAAAGTTTTTCCGAAGCTCGTGCCAAAAATATAATCCGCGAACTTCTTGAATTCGGAAGCTATCAATTCCTTACGTAGGTCCCTGGCAAGGTCAGTAACTTTGCCTTTGTGGACGAAACAATCCTACAGTAAAGGCCGCGGAATTCTATCAGCTCTCCGTCTGCGATTTCTTTCATGCCTTTCCCTTTCAGTAATAGATGGTAATATGGTTCGACCATTCCAGAACGGAAATAAAAACAGGAAATATTCTGTTGCCGTTCGATCTATTTCTCAGGGTTCCAAAACCCGCGATGTTTTCACATATCTATTGGGAACGGATGGCGCTTTTTAAAATAAATTGGCGAGCCGGCGAAGGGCGTTTTCCCTCTCGGAGCTACTCAGCTTCATCCTCAGTAACGCTTTTTCCAGGATTTCTATGGATTGATCATAGGTCTCGCGATCCACCGGATAGGGATAGCCATCCTTTCCCCCATGGGCGAAACTGTAACGCGCCGGGTCATCCCAGCTAGCGGGGGTCCCATAGACCAGTTCCGCTATTAAGCTGAGCGCTCTCAAAGTTTTAGCGCCAACTCTAGGCATCGCTAGGAGATGGTAAAAATCTTCGGGTTGGCGTTCGTAGGTGAGGAGTAGCACCCTCTCTATAGATGCAGGTTTTAGATCGCTCACCTTCAGCTGATGGGCTCGGGGAAGGCTCAGTTCTTTCATCCGCCTGATCTCTCCCGAGATTTTATCTGGCCTCTCCCGAGAGAGCTGGGCGCAAACCTCCCGGTTTTTTCTGCTCTCGGCAGAAACGAGGTTGAGGGCGTCTCCCCTCAAGTCGCAGCAGATAGCCGTATGAGGTTCCTCGACGAAATCAGTAACCTTCTTGGAGAACCAGTGGTATCTCCTGGCATAGCCATTTTCCTCGTTCATGCCTTGCTGCACCACCGCCCAATTTCCTTCCCTATCGAAGATGAAGAAATGGTGATAGATTTGGTAACCATCTTGTAGGGCGTTGTTGTCAACCTTGGCGGATACGCGGCTCGCTTGAGTCAGTGATTTAGGGGAACATTTAAGATCGCTTTTTTCCGCCCAGGCCTCGATCTCGGAGGGCGTTTTGCGAGAGGCGGCTCCTTTGCCGCCAGCGGGAAAAATGCCAAATTCTAACTCCCTTCCCTTTAGCGCTTCCTTGATAGCCCCGCAGGTGGTGGTGGTTACCCCTGAGGAATGCCAGTCGAAGCCCAAGACGCAGCCGAGGCTCTGGAACCAGTAAGGGTCGGATAACCTGGAGAGGAGGAACAGAGGGCCTCGTTCCTCAATTAGAAACTCGATAATCCCTCTAGATAGTCTGATCATCCTTTCGAAAAGCCAGGGCGGCGCTTTGCCATAGTGTAAGGGCAGATCTGCCTGACCGGTCTTCAAGATATCACCTCTTTTTAAGTGCTTATATCTCATATTATAAGAATATGAAAGACAAAGACCCTTTATGGGCGCTCGTGTATCTTCCGTTTATCTCTTGCTTTTGTTTATCGCACACTTTTACAGATTCATCATTTGCAGATAAAGAATGGCAGGATAAATCTTATACATAACGAAGTTTAGAACGAAAAGTCAGATTGCTGATATTCTGGAAGCGGTAAACTGTTCAATTATAAATTTTCTTTATGCTGATTCACAAAGAATCAATGGGGAATGGATTGCATATGGAATCTAGGGAAAAACTAATAGTTGAAGAGGTCGTTTTATCTCAGTTCTGGTGGATTTTTCTAATTAAAGCGCTTGTCGCTCTAATCTTTGGGATTCTCTTTCTGGTTTGGCCTGGTCGAACTCTGCTGGCGCTCTTTGTCATTTTTGGTCTCTTCGCTTTGACCTATGGATTTTTCGATGTCATCAGGGCTATCATCTTGGCGATACGTAGGGAGAGATGGGGAATGGTTATGGCTATATGATTGATAAATATGCTTATCGGTTTGATTCTGCTCACCCATACCACTGGCTCCGCCGCTTTTGTTTTATTCTTCTTCGCCATAATCGTTGGCGTGTTGCTTATCGCTGGAGGGATCATGGATCTGGTAAACGCTTTCGAAGCCAAGCCTGCTTTCCTTGCGGTGTTGTTCGGCCTCTCGGGGCTGTTATCTATTATCATCGGGATACTCTTCATCGTGGAGACGCTGGCGACTTTTTACGCCATCATAATGTTGTTGGGAATCTACCTACTGGCGACGGGAGTAATTCTTATCATTCGCGCTTTCTATATATGGAAAACGTATAAGGATTATCTATATTCGAAGAGGTAGATGGCTTTCCCAATTCTTGGAAAATAGGTGTAGGAGAAAACTTATTTGAACTACTATTAAATGAATATGATTCTGGAGATTGGGTATAACTATCATTGATTTTGTGAAGGGGAGAGGAAACGAGGATGTTATGCTTCAGCGAAAGGAGGGATTGGCTATCTGTATTTTAGGAAAATTATGGAACGAGAGTATTGACTGATTGATGGGATGGATTGGAGGAGGAGCGATATGGGCGTTTTATTTGGTTTGCTGGGGTCGTTGGCTAAAGTCGAAGAAACGGCGGGGGCGGGTCTTGCCATCGCTTTATTGTTGATTATCCCATTGCTAGTTGTGCTGATTTATATCTTCTCGGGTTGGCTTCTATACCGTATCGGGAAAAAACTAAATTATCCCAATAGCTGGTACGCGTGGATTCCTTTTCTCAACGTTTACATGATGTGCGAACTTGGAGAGAAAGATATGACCTTCTTCCTTTTGGTCCTGCTTTTTATGTTCTTGTGTGGCATCGTATCCACCGTGATGTTGGTAATGGCCTGGATGAGGATAGCGGAGAGGTGCGGAAAAGAAAATTGGTGGGGAATACTTATCATCATCCCCATTGTGAATTGGGTGATCTTGTATATTCTTGGCTCCGGCGAGCCGGTGCCGGTGGGATATCCTCCCCAGGGTTATACCGGATATCCACCGCCCCAGCAGCCTTACGCGCCGCCGCCACCTCCAGGTCAGCAACCGCCGCAGAGCATCACTCCTCCTCCTCCTCCTCCTCCACCACCACCACCTCAACAACAGTGAGCTGATTTAAGATTTCCCGCAGGGAGCCCCATGGGTGGGCTCCCTGTTTTTATAAATAGGAAATAAGATATTTATTAAATGTCAATAATGGTTACAATATATATGATAAATTTGCTTTTTTCATTGAAAAAGGGGAAGTGTTTCCGGTATGAGGGAGCCTAGAGCGGCAGTATACCACTATTCAGAACTAAGTTATAAAGCGAAGAAGAAGGCGCGAGAGGACTTCAAGGAAAGATTCCGGAAAAAGGAAGGTCGAGAACCTGGCCGCAAAGAGCTGATCCTTTTTCTAAGGGATAACGAGTTCACCGTGGATGGTTCTTTATGGAGCCGGCTTTGGGAAAAACCATGCAAGAAATGCAATGGGGTTGGCATTATAATCTACGTGGCCGAGGGAAAAACTTTTAAGGAAACCTGCCCCGAATGTCATGGATTGGGATAAAGGTGATTTACTGCTGTTCGAATATCGCGGAAATACCTTTTACCCAATTTTTCAACGCCATTAAAGCAATTACTTCATATGATATATCCAGGAACAACCATCCTTTTACCTGCTATTGAGGATTTGTAAGCACTTTGTCGCACATGGAAGAGCGGGGTGGCGCGATCAACCTTTTTCCAACAATGATTATTTTTGTTGCCACGCTCTTTACAATAAGGAGATTTCACTGGATAAAATCCAATTCGAGACATTGAAAAGAATATACAGGTAGGTTCAGATTATAGGTTTGCTTCCTCATCAAGTTTGGAAAAAGCCTAGCAATTCGTTCAGAATCCTTACAAAATATCCAGGTTTTACTCATCCGTCCTTTCGCCCAACTCCGCATAAAGGGATTGACCTTTATCATAGTTGTTTATCGCCTCTTTGAGGGCGAGTAAATATTCTGCGTCGTCAGGCAGGCAATAACCGTCCACGGTGATGAAGTCTAGTTTTTCGAAGTCGGCTCCTACTACTTGGGAACAGAGCTTTTGGGTGGAGAACCAATCGATTAGCTTTTCTATCTCGGTTTTGTAAGCTGGATCGGTTATTTTCATCATCAGTTTCTCATTCTCTACCCATAATCGCCCCATAAGCCTCTTTTGCACAGTTCCCTGTTCCTTGAGAAAGATATTTAACACCTGCATTTTTAGTTACCTCTACCTATTTATCAACCCCAATATACAGATGTTCCACTATATTAAGCTCTATAATTCCAAGAGATTTAAGCTCTATAATTCCAAGAGATTGTTCATGGCTCGCATCTTTATTTATCGGCTGGGCGATGGAAATAGTAAATATTGGATAAGTAATGATAGGAATAGACCACCGACATGAATTGTTTGCCTCAAGTCCGATAGAATTTTTAGTTCTTCTGCATAAAGTATGGGTGAAACAAGGACCATCGCCCACCATCTGCGAATGTTTTATCACTAATAAGACAAGCGCAAAGTCTATACCCATCATAACAAAGGTTTGAAAGGCAAGTCGCTTTTTGCTTGATTTTTGGTGGAAAGTTGTGAGCGAAGAGTTGCCAAAATTATAAAAAGGGAGTTTAGGCGAGGTTATTTTATAAGAGAGTCGTCGGATTAATGAATTTTTCTTCTATTATAGCTAAAATAACTCTTATGAAGGTTTTAAGGACACCTGATGAGCGATTCACGGATCTTCCAGGATTTCCATTCGCCCCTCACTACCTGGAGGTCGACGATGGTGAGGGAGGGAGATTGAGGATTCATTATGTGGATGAAGGAGGCAGCCAAGCTGAACCGGTTTTGTTGATGCACGGGGAGCCCTCTTGGTCTTATCTATATCGCAAAATGATCCCCATAATAGTGGAATCGGGCTACAGAGCGATAGCGCCCGATCTGGTGGGTTTTGGACGTTCGGATAAACCAGCGGAAAGGAGTGACTATACTTACAATCGCCATGTTGCGTGGATGGGCGCCTGGCTGGAACAGCTAGATCTCCGTGGCATCAACCTGGTCTGTCAGAATTGGGGAGGTTTAATAGGGCTGAGGTTGGTTGCGGAAAAAACCCAAAGATTTTCTCGAGTGGTGGCTGCCAATACCGGCTTGCCTACCGGAGACCTGCCACTAGGAGAAGCTTTTATGGCATGGCGTAAGTTTTCACAGGAAAGCCCGGTATTTGACGTAGGCTCCATCGTCCAGGCGGGTTGTCGTACTTCTCTGCCTGAAGAAGTGATAGCCGC
>JACVIX010000135.1 GCA_015711725.1 Candidatus Geothermincola primus
AATTTTCATCCATACCATTCACATCTTGTAACATAATTTTATCCTAAAGCATTTATTTTTGCATATGATTAAATCCATGCTTCCACGGAGATAAAGTTCAAATCCACGACGTATCGCTTTTATGATTTCTCGATTGTTTCCTTATATAACGTGCATGATTTTATAATGTAAAATCTTAACGCTCGCTTATTGGGGCATTGCTTCTGGTAAAAGGTCATGCGCTTGAGTGCATCTAGGTGTCGATTTGGACTTTTTTGAAGTTATTAATTAACAACCGCTAAAGCTCGCTATCGATGGAAGATATTACTCGAGAACGGAATTTTCGCGCATTCGGGATTAGGTTCGAGCGCCTAAGAATGTAGGAAAATAGTTTACATCAGTTGCGCTCCACATATTTTCCATTATTTACGCTCTAATCACTCGACTCGCCCCGATACAATTCTTCTTATTTTTGGGCGTGCCTGAGCCATCGGATTGAGTTTAATTTAAATCATTTTGGATAATAAGGAAGTTGATATAATTCTTTAAAATGCCGGAGTTAGTTGAAAGGGAGGATGAAAATGAGCAAGTATCAATGCAGCGTCTGTGGCTACATCTACGACCCCGACAAAGGCGATCCCGACGGAGGAATACCGGCGGGAACTCCGTTTGAGGATTTACCGGAGGATTGGGTTTGCCCAGTATGTGGGGCAGCCAAAGACTTGTTCGAGAAGATGTAAGCGATTGAATTGAGAACAAAGAATTATTAACTCATGAGAAAAGGTAGTAAGATATGCGACCACTGAAAATAAAGGAAAACGTCTACTGGGTGGGGGTTTTAGACCCTCAATTACGTGTTTTTGACATAATCATGAAGGCAGATCACGGCACCACTTATAACGCCTACCTGATCAAAGGATCCGAGAAGACCGCGGTTATCGACACGGTAAAGGCGCCTTTCGCCCAAGACTACCTGGAGAATCTGGCTGAGCTGGTGCCCTTGAAAAATATCGATTACGTTGTAATCAACCACACCGAGCCAGATCATTCGGGGACCCTGGATAGATTGCTTAAGGAGGCGCCCCAAGCCAGGGTAGTATGCGGTCGCAATTGCAAAAACTTCGTCAAGAACATCCTCAACAGGGACGTTGATCCTCTGCTGGTGGAGGATGGGGACACGCTGGACTTGGGAGACAAGACCCTGAGATTTATCCATGCGCCATTTCTCCACTGGCCTGACACGATCTTTACCTACATTCAGGAAGGCCGGACTCTCTTTCCATGTGATTTTCTGGGCGCTCATTACTGCGATGACCGTATGTTCGACGATTTGGTGGACCAGTATGACCATGCTTTCCAGTACTATTTCCTCGTTATCTTCCGCCCCTTTAAAAAATACGTGCTGGAGGCCATCGAAAAAATCAAGGGCTTGGATATCGACGTGATCGCGCCCAGCCACGGGCCTATACTACGTAAAAATCCCTGGGAGAAAGTGGAACTTTATCGGCAGTGGAGCGTTATCCCGGTTCCTTCCGAGGAGAAGAGTCTTCTGGTCTTCTACGCCAGCGCTTATGGAAATACCGCCAGATTGGCGGAGAAGATCGCCGAGGGAATTCGCCAAGAAGGGGTCAAGGTTCAGTTGATGGACGTGACTGCTATCGAGATGGAGATGATGATCGACCGTATCGAGGCCGCGGATGGCATCGTCGTGGGTTCGGCGACCATCAACGCCGACGCGGTGGAGCCTGTCTGGTTTCTCCTCTCCCACCTGGCTACCCTAAACCTCAAGGGTAAAATGGGAGCTTCATTCGGCTCCTATGGGTGGAGCGGGGAGGCGCCCAAGCTCATTCTGGACAGACTCAAGGGACTTAAATTCAAAACCCCGCTGGATCCCTTCCGGGTCAATCTAGTTCCCACCGAGGATGAACTGGAAAGCGCGGTAAAATACGGGCGGGATCTGGCAAAACACCTGAAAGATAATTCTTAGATATAGAGATATCGCAACGGAGCGCTCTTGCGACACGAGACATTCCTGCCTGGTGTCTCGATGCCATTATCTTTGGGTCGCCTCCATCAAGAAAGGGCGCACAGCTCGTTCCCTGGTAGAATTCGGGGGTTTCCTGGCGGAGGAAGCGGGTTGGGATAGTTACGGCTACCTCACTTAATGGTCCCTCTTCAAAAATTAACATTTTGTAAATATTATAACCCAAAGCCCCTCCCATGTATTCCAGTGGAAAGGGTGAATGGCCATTTACGTCGTAATTACCGTTCTGGTCGATTGAGGATGACCCCTACATCAAAAAGCAAGTCCGTAACCATCCCAGAACATCTCTCACCTTTAGCGGCAAGCGGTGATTCCATTCGTCAGCCTCTTTTTTCTTCAAACTTTCTCCGCGTCTATGCGGCGCTCCCTCACCCACCGGGCAATTGAAAAACCCTCCTATAGATAATATGATATTGCTGAAAACAGAGAAAAAGAGGCGTGCCCTTGTAGCTCAGGTGGATAGAGCGGTGGCCTCCGGAGCCACGTGCGGGGGTTCGAGTCCCTCCAAGGGCACCATTTTTAACCAGTCCCGACCGTACGGACAGCACGGAAAAGGCCTGAGGAGCGAATATCAAAGAATAGCGGCGAAGATGCCATTTATCATGGATGAAGAAAATCTCCTCAAGTGTTATAACTGCAACAAGGATATATCCATTGGCTTCGAGACATGCCCTCATTGCGGCGTGCCGGTCCGTTATTCCAAAATCGACGAGATTAAAAAAGCCACCAACCTGCACACAGAGGGCAATGTTATGGTATCCCGGGGCAAATACCGGGAAGCCGTGGAATTTTTTCGACAGGCGATCGAGCTCTTCCCCGAGTACGGGGTAGCTTATTATAATCTGGGTCTGGCCTACATCTCCCTAAAAGAATATAGCAATGCCATCGATTCATTAAGCGATGCCATCCGTCTTAAACCGAACTTCGCCGCCGCTTATACTAGCCGCGGCGACGCCTATTTAGCCCTGGGAGAGGTCGAGCAAGCTATCGCCGATTACAGTATGGCCATAGAGCTTTACCCGGACTACGCCCGCGCTTACTACAAGAGAGCGCAGGCTCACATCATCAACGAGGACGTATATCATGCCAGAGAGGATTTAACTGATTATCTAACCTATAAACCCCACGACGCTGTCGCTAAGCGCAAGTTGGAAAATTTGGGAAAATAAAACCCAAGTGTGGTGAGGAGGTTTATATGGAAGCTCAGTACTGGAGACAGGTCTGCGATGAACTACAAGGCCGAGAGGTGCTGGTTTGGACTCGGGGAGGACATTTTTTCAGGGGGTTCATGGGAGGATATGATGAACGCGGGCTGGTGATTGTGGAAAAGGTTAGCGTCACCTTGGTCACCGACCGAGGGGAAAGGGAAAAAGCCATGATACCCTATGAAGCCATTGACGCCATAGCCTGAGGTGGGCGGATTTTCACAAACAGCGATATCCCCAGATAGCCATTCCAAGAACGAAAAAAGCCAAGGCTTTTCGCTTGTCTTAATAATCTTCGGGAATATTGAGGGTAATATTTTAAAATCCTGACGGAAAAATGCCTGGCCTTAACTTTTTCTTCCATCAAGCGATTGTCTCCGTCGGGCGGTGTCGTATCCGCTGGGGCTAATCCCTTTATTCGGGCGGTACCGTATCCCCTGGGGCTAATTCCTTTTCATCCCTTTACATAAGGTCAATTTCCTTTACGACCGATTAACCCCTTTTTAGCTTCACAAAGTTCATCTGCAGATTGGCGAGGGTTCCCCGGAAGGGAGCCAGTCTGGACTCCTCCATTTTGCCCTCCGCTGCCCGAATCAATGCCTGGAGACTATCGATAGCCAAGCTGGCTTGAGAGAAATCGCGATATTTTAAATTTACACTCTCGGGCAATCCCAGTTTCTGGTATCCCACGCTAGCTAAGGAAATCATCATCTGGCCCACCATGTCCTGGACGGTAATCTTCTCCAACTGCTCCTCGATGAATTTTCGCATCTCCTCATCGCTGAGCTCTTTCCCCTCAGTCGCTTCCGATACCTCTTCCGCCCCGGTACCGGTCTTTTCCTCTTCCATCTTCTCCTTCAATTGCTCCGGCGCGGCTTTCCCCGATTCCTTCTTCCCTTCCAGCGATTCCTTCTCAGCCTTTTCTTCCAGCTTTATCTTTTTCGTCTTGGAAGAATCCCGCTTAGCCGCGGATTTCTTCGTCATCTTTGGTTTCTCGGCAACAGCTTTCTTGCTCGCCGACTTCTTGGCGCTTTCTCTCTTGTCCTCGCTCATACTTCGCTCCCTCCTTACGCAGGATTAGTGGAAAACATCCCAAAATATGGGAATACATCGGTGATTTCATTCCATATCTATAATTATTATAATACATGTAACATTTATACAATACGTCCAATATACCATCTCTTTCCGCTTCGTCTGCATGAAATATAATCCGGAAGTGCGTTTACGGGAATTCAAAAAAAGCTGGTTTTTAATAACCCCGGCTCATCGAGGAAAATTAACTCTTTTGATTATACATTGAGGAAAACTTCTCCATTCCCCTACAAATCTCTTTGAAGTCTTCAAGGAAATAAAACCTATTCGCATAACGGCGGTTTGTTTATCTAATTTCTTCGAGATTTTCCCCTCATCTTGTCAATGATTAATCAAAGGGGTAGTCTATTGTTTAATATCTTATTCCCGTTACTCTATCCTATTTGAGGAGGAAGGATGGTGGATCCGTCGGGATTTGAAGCTTTTTGGTTCTGCGCATACACACCATTGGAAATTCTCGATGCCGCCGGATTCACGCCCCGTCGTCTCTTGGGAGATAAAGATGGCTTGGAAGAGGCGGATTCCTACCTTCACCCGGCATTCTGTCCCTACGTACGCGCTTGCCTCGTGGAAGGCCTTAAGAACCCTACGGCGCATGCCGCTATTTTCGTAAACGCGTGCGACGGCATGCGGCGCCTCCATGACGCATGGAAACGCTTATGCGGAAGCGATTTCATCCATCTGCTTGATTTCCCCCGCAGGAACGATATCCATGGCTTGAGGACCTTTCAACAATCACTCAGCTTGCTAATAGATGAGCTGGAAAAGTTCACCGGAAAGAGGATAACCCTCGAGGATTTGAGGAATGCGGTGAATCTTAGAAAAGAAGTGCGAAGGCATTTCCACGACTTGAGCCAAGGGTCACCGGGCTCCGAGAGGTTGAAACTCGCCCAGAAGGCTCAACAACTTGATCCGGAGGAATTTTTAAAGCTCAGGGCGGAGAAGCCATGGCAAGCGGAGGGGATTCCCCTGGTGATCACGGGCAATTTACTAAATCCCAGCGGATTGGTAGCCCTAGTGGAAGAACATGGCGTTTTGCTCGTGGGTTCCGATCTTTGCAACGGGGAGAGGCCTTTCATGGTAGAAGGAGAAGCGACCGGAGACACACGGGAAGAACTTATCTCATCCTTGGCAGAACAGTATTTAAGGAGAAGGCACTGCGCCAGGATGAGCGACGCCAAGAGGCGACATAATCAATTGCTTCACCTGATTCGAGAGCGGGAAGCGAGGGGGGTAATATACGCATCTCTGAAATTCTGCGACTCCTATATCTACGATTACCCTCTGGCGGAGAAATTCCTCGGCAATGAGGGCATTCCCTTGCTCAGGTTAGAAAGTGATTATCAGGACGGTCATGCCGGCCAACTCTCCACGCGCATCGAAGCCTTCGTGGAGATGCTCAGGGGTTAACTTATATATGGTGTGAAGTAAGAGATAATGGAACTGCTGGAATCTTTAAAAGATCGGTTTTTGGACAGACTATCCCCCGGATTGATGCGTTCCGCCCTGCTTTGGCAAAGCGCGGAGGGACTGGTGCGTTCGCCCTTGAACCGTCCGGGATGGAAAGCTGACAATGTTTCCCTCCTCTACTTTCTTAGATATTCCAGACTGGCTTTCCAGCAGAAAAAACCGGTGATCTGGGCCAGCCTGCTCTTCCCCAGCGAGCTCATCCACGCTGGAGGGTTGATTCCTTTCTATCCCGAGATGGCAGCGGCGGTTATTTCCCGTCTGGGTCTAGCCTCCCGTTTTCTGGAGAAAGCCGCGGAGGAAGGCCTCTCCTCCGACGCTTGCTCTTTTCACCGCGTCATTTGGGGAAGTTATTCAGAGGGTTTCATGCCTGAACCGCAGCTTATCGCCACTGTAAATTACCTGTGCGATTCCGCTCCTCTCTCATTTCTGCGCGTTTCAGTGCTTGACAATATACCTTGCCGGATCCTGGAGGTTCCCTTCGAGGAAAACGAGGAGAGCATTATCAACCTAGCTTCTCAAATAGAGGAGTTGGCAATCCTGCTCGCCAAACTCTCCGGAAAGAGATGGGAGGATTATCTGAAGGACCTCAGAGAGACACTGGTTCTCTCCAACCGCGCGCGGGAACATCTATTGGAAGTGGAGAATATGCGTCGTAATTTTCCTTACTTACTGGATGGTAAGGACGCTTTGGGCCATCTCAGCGTTCTCGCCTCCATGTTCGGACACCCTTCCGCCATTGAATTTTACAAAAAACTGGCGAAAGAGATGAAAGAGAGGGCTAATGAAGGGGGGTGCACTTTAAGCCAAGGCAAACCCTACCGTCATATACTATGGATGCACCTCAAACCCTATTACTCCGATTCCATCTTTACCTACCTGAAAGAACATGGAGCCCGGGTGGTATGCGAGGAATACAATCGTTGTTACTGGGAAGAGATGGACCCCTCCCGTCCCTTTATCAGCCTGGCTCAGAAGCTAGCCAGTCACTTCGGGATTGGACCCTCGGAAAAGAGGACAAATAATATCTTACGCCTTGTAAAAGATCATCGTATCGACGGCGCGATACATTTTAATCATTGGGGGTGTCGCCAATCCACTGGAAGCACCTTGCAGATCAAGCAGGCCCTGAAAGAGGAGGGAATCCCTTTCCTGTCTTTAGAGGGAGAGTGTATAGATGAAAGAGAGTATCAGGAAGGACAGATAAGAACTCGGCTAGAGGCTTTTTTAGAGTCCCTTTGAGTGTTTGAAAATAAGACTGCTGACCGCAATTCTTTCAATAGATTGCTCGAAGCCTTACTTATCCCACGAACGATTTCGTCAACCGCGGTAATATGCCCAGATAAAGTAGCTAAAGTGGGCCTTGAACCTATAACAATTAGCTTCTCACACAAATCGGCAGGTCGTCTCCGACATCGAAAGACCCCAAGTCAAAGTAAATCGCAAACTAAAAGTTGTCAAACATCCTTGTATCCGTAGGCTCTCTGGCTGACCACCTTGTCATTGCGGTTTATCCCCTCAATTGAGGCGTTGTTTATCCAACAAGAATTTATCTCAACCAACTTACGGTTGGAGAAGTCATTGCGGTTTATCCCCTCAATTGAGGCGTTGTTTATCCAACAAGAATTTATCTCAACCAACTTACGGTTGGAGAAGTCATTGCGGTTTATCCCCTCAATTGAGGCGTTGTTTATCGGTGTCCTGAAATAGTAAAGGCTCTCTGCTTTTTTGCTTTCTTGCAATCCCTGCGAAGTCTTTGCGAAATCGCGAATCGGCTCCAGCATGGAGCGGGCAGCCCACCGCGGCTAGGCGTCCAGGCACTTCTTGGCGTTCCTCGGTTAGGTTTAGTCCCAGAACGTCCCGAATGCCTCTTTGAGAAGGTATGCCCTGTTGACCTTGAGGTCGAACTCTCGAGATCTGAAAGCCTCAGGCGCTGCCCCTCCGTGAGGCTCTCCAAGTTGTTCAAGAAGATCTACTTGGCAGGAAGGCTCCAGCCTGAACGAGCGGTGGCCTTTGAACCCTGGGTCTTTCGCATTACACTTCACTGCGCATTTCTTCCTTCCTGGATAACAGGCATCGATTGGGGAATATCATCACTCGCATTACAACTTCGACCTACATTTCTTCCCTCCCGTTTCCGGTCTTGGATTGCAACAACCAGAAATTAGAGGGAGAATGTCATTATGGCAAGGTTCTCACGTGATCATTTGCCCACCGATTTGTATGAGGATCTTCAAATACTAAATAGCGCGCGACGATAAATAAATAGTTTGAGAGTACGATAAGGGAGAAGCTATGAGGGGGACGATTGCGCGCTTTCTTCTGTCAATGCTTGCCTTACTACTTCTTCTGGGATCATGCGGCCCGGCTTCCCCGCCCGGAGACGTGTCGCGTCAGCAGTCGGCGGAGGGCGGGGCGTTTCCCGGGAGCGCCACGGGTGAGGTCGCTATTACCGTGACCGAACGTGATGGTCATCCGAGGGCGGGCGAGATAGTGACCTGCGGCATTCCCTTCCCGGCTTCGGCCAGCCTTTTCGATGCCTCGGAGCTGGCACTGTTCGACGGAGCGGGGAGGCCCGTGCCCCTGCAGGCTGAGGTCACCTCACGCTGGGGGGGCAGGCCGGAGGACGGCTCGCGGCCGGTAATGTGGGCGCTCCTCCATTTCCCCGCAGATGTCCCCTCGCTGGGCAGCTCCGAATATCGCCTATGCAGGGGCGGGCCTGGTCCTGGACACCCCACACCCCTCGCTCTTTACGACGACGGCAAGATCCTTACCGTGGACACAGTCGAGGCGCGTTTCACCCTGACCCGGGACTCTTTCGACCTTTTACATAGTGTAGAAATAAGGGGAGGAGGAATGGTGCTGATTCCGGATGGAGAGAACGGGTACTCGTTACTCTCCGGGGGACACGAGTACCGCAGCTCCCAGACCGCGCCCTTTTCCTTGCGCGTGCTGGAAACAGGCCCCCTGCGCGCCGCGGTGGAGGTAAAGGGCACTCATGTCGCCACGGGCGGCGGGAGCATGATGGATTATACCGCGCGGCTGTTCTTCTACGCTGGCTCGGGCAGGGTCACCGCGCAGTACACGCTGGAGAACAACAGCGACCCACAGCTCGACAACACCGGTCAGCCGCTCTGTAAGGACATCGGATGTCCCCGCTCCGCGGACTTCCA
>JACVIX010000136.1 GCA_015711725.1 Candidatus Geothermincola primus
CGGGAGAGCCCAGTTTCAGATAAATTCTAGGTTCTGTAATAACTTCTCGTGGAACTGGAATATAAGTCCGGAAGGTGAAAGTCGTAAAGCTTATCAGATAAATTCTAGATCCTGTAATAACTGCTCATCCGTTGGAAAGCCACTGGGCGAAACGGGAGAGCCCAGTTTCAGATAAATTCTAGGTTCTGTAATAACTGTTCGCTCCCGGCTTGATAGCGAATTCAAGACCCTTCAGGATATAAGGAATTGGGAATCGCGGCCACTTGGGATATGTTCCTGTGGTCTAAGACTATCGATTTAGTGTTCGCCCCGCGCATGAACGAGATATGTTCACACGTTCTTCCCGCAATATGGGGGACAGGACTGGTGTATTCCACGCTAATGAGCTGGTATGATATGGCGGTAAAAAGAGAAGCTCCACTATTTTTAAATTGTGGGAAATAAAGGTTTGTTTTTGTAAACATCCTGTCGATATAAGAGAAAGGAACTACGTCTCTCTTGCATTTGGTTCGGGTTATTCTATCCGAGCGCCACTTCTGGGATAGGATTGAGAATGAAAGGTAAGGACCGGGGAAGAACACATGCGTAAAAAGATATTGGTGGTTGATGACGAGCGGCATATCCTCAAAGCCATTAAATTCTATCTGGAAGACGAGGATTACGACGTGATGGTGGCGGAATCGGGTCAGGAAGCTCTGGAGATCGCGGAGAGCAGCAATCCCGACCTGGTGATATTGGACGTGATGATGCCTTCCATGGATGGTTTCGAGGTCTGTCGCGAGCTGCGAGCTCGCAGAAAAACTCATCTGATTCCCATAATTTTTCTCACCGCCCGGGATGGGGTGGAGGATAAAGTTATGGGGTTCGAGCTGGGAGGGGATGATTATATCACCAAACCTTTCAACCATCGGGAACTATTGGCTCGTATCAAATCCAGATTGAAGAGGAGCGAGGAGGATCTGTACGCCCATCCCGTCACCGGTCTGCCCGGGGGTAGCGTGATAGAGAGAGAAGCCAATCTATGGATACAATCGGGGAAGCCTTTGGCGGCGCTCTTCATCTCGCTGGATCACTTCGACCACTATCGCAGGGCTTATGGCGTAGGCATGGGCAATCGGCTGTTGAAATACACAGCCAGGCTGCTGGCGAAAGCGGTTGGAGACCATGAGGGAGTCAAAGACTTCGTGGGCCAGAACCAGGAAGACGAGTTTATCATCCTTACCTCACCTGAACGCAGTCGTCAGTGTTCAAAGAAGATCCTGGATCTCTTCGATCGGGGAGTGGAAGAGTTCGTCCAAGATAGCCATCGCAACAAAGGCGAGATAACCTACTACAATTTTCAGGGCGAACTGGTGCATGCGCCCTTTCCCAGGCTGGTTATCGCCTGCCTGAACAATTCCCGTCGTTTCGTGGCAACCTATTCCGCGCTGGCCCAATGGGCGGCGCAGGTCATGATTAAGGCGAAGACCAAAGAGGGGAGCTGCTGCCTGATGGAGGAGTGACATAAAGGCGAGCATATCCAAAATTATAATTTACGATATGTCAATATTATTTGTAGGTTTCGGAGAAGAATTGCGAGGGGTGAAATATGGCGGGAGAGTTGATCCTAGTAGTTGACGACGAGGCAAATATCGTGGAACTGGTCCGCCTCTACCTGGAGAAGGAGGGTTACCGGGTGATTGAGGCTTCCAACGGTGAGGAGGCTATCCAGCGCCTGGAGGAGAACCAGCCAGATTTAATGATTCTGGATATCATGCTTCCCAAGACCGATGGTTGGGAAGTATGCAAGAGGGCAAGAGCCACCTCTCAACTGCCTATAGTGATGCTCACCGCGCGCGACGCGGAAGTGGACCGTATCGTGGGCTTGGAACTGGGCGCCGATGACTACGTGGTCAAGCCCTTCAGTCCCCGGGAGCTGGTGGCCAGGGTGAAGGCGGTGCTGAGAAGGGTGAGCGCGGCTCCTTCCGGGGAAGAGGTAAAACCGCTGAAGATAAACGATTTGGTGATAGATCCGGGAAAAAGAAAAGTGATAAAAGGAAAGAAGGAGATATCTCTCACCTCCAAGGAATTCGATCTACTCTACCTCATGGCGGTGAACAAAGGAATCGTCTTCACAAGGGATAAGCTTCTGGATAAAGTGTGGGGATATAATTATTACGGGGACACCCGCACCGTGGACGTGCATATTCATCACTTGAGGGATAAACTGGAGGATGACCCCTCTCGCCCCCGCTACCTGTTGACGGTCTGGGGGGTGGGTTATAAGTTCGCGGAGGGAAAATCCTGAAGGGGACCAGGACGTCTGGGATGAATTACCCTTGAGGACATCCAGATGCGTTAAAACGGGGAAAAGTAAAAAGATTTTTATGATGAACTGATGAAAACCTCTGATGGTGATAACCGCCGCTATCATCCAATAGCCATTTTTTTGTGGGGTGAAACTTTTAATGGTGACCGAGGAAGAAAGTGCCGAGAAGAGGAAGGCTCGCAGGTCGCTCCGTTTTAACCTGAGCGTCTACTTTATTCTCATCTCGTTCATTTGTATTCTGCTTTTGATTTTGGTCTTCGCCCTCTTTCTCTGGCGCCGGGGGGAGAGGGACCTGGAAAACCAGAAGCGTCAGCTGGTGGAACAGGGCCAGGAGATGGCCAAGGATCTGGAAAGAGGCCTCAGGGTGGAGAGGGTGGTAGGGGGTGAGAGGGACCTCCTGGTAAGGGAGAGAACCCTTCTGCTTATGAATATAGAGGGAAGGCTTATCAACGCCATTCCCCTGTTGACGAACAGTCAGGGGAAGATAGTGGAGCCACCCAACCCTCCCAGCCGCATCCCTAACCCCATTCCAGAGGAGCTCATGGTAAAAGATAAAGTGTTGGTGGATGAATGGGAATTGGGGCAGATGGGCAAAGTGATGGTGGTGGGAGTGCCCCTTAACATGCCCAACAGTGTCTATGCCGCTCTCTATCTGGTGAAGCAGGTGAGCGAACTGGGCAGTGACACCGGCATTTTCTATCTCTATCTGGTTATCGCTTCTTCGGTTGCTCTATTGATATCCTTGGCGTTGGGGATTCTCTTTTCCCGAAAGATCTCCAGCCCGGTCAGAATGTTGACCCTGGCGGCGAGGGAGATCGCGCAGGGAGACTTGTACTTTCAGGTGGACATAGAAGGGAACCTGGAGATCGCCGAGCTCTCCCACACCTTCAATTTTATGACCAAGAAGATCAAAGAGGGGATAGAGAAGGAGAGGAATTTCGTGGCTAACGTCAGCCACGAACTGCGTACTCCCCTCACCTCCATCGAGGGATTCTCCCAAGCTCTCCTGGACGGTGTGGTGGAGGACGAGGAGCAACGGAGGAGGTATCTGCGCATCATCAACGAGGAAAGCAAGCGATTAGTGCGCGTGCTCAGGGACCTTCTTACCCTCTCCCGCCTGGATGCCGGAGAGATAACCTTGCACCCCTCGCGCCTACAAGCCATTCCTTTCCTAGAGGAGATAAAAGAGAGATTTCTCCACCAGGCGCAGGAGAAAGGGGTGGAACTCGTCATGGAGATCACCGAGGAACCTCCCGAGATAGAGGTGGATCGGGACAAGCTAGAACAGGTGATAATCAACTTAGTGGACAACGCCATTAAGTTCACTCCATCGGGGGGCAAGGTAACCCTCTCCGCCTCCCCAGCGTCCCAGGGGTGGGTTCGCTTCACGATAAAGGATTCCGGGATGGGCATCCCCTCCGAGGACCTCCCAAAGATTTTCGACCGCTTCTTCCGGGTGGAACGTTCCCGAGCCACTATGTTCGGAGGCGCGGGGCTGGGCCTCTCCATCTGCAAACAACTGGTGGAGGTGATGGGCGGCAGTATTCAGGCGCAGAGCGCCCAAGGATTGGGAACCGTTTTCGCCGTTAACCTGCCCCCCGTCCCTGGGGAAACACGGGGGGCGGAAAAGTGATTGCTCATTAAAGATTTTTTACCGGAGGTTATTGACTCTATACGGAAAGGCATGGGGCGGAAAAGTGACTGGGGATATGGTGGTGAGGCGGTGGATGGCAAAAGGCAGGAAAGATGGCGCCTTTCTTATAATCTGTCATCGCCCTGACTTATAATCGATACATGGCTAGAAAGCTGCGTATTCTTCAGGTCAGCACCCTGGACCGTCATCTTGCGGCTCCATACAACATCCCCTTTCTGCGAAGCTTGCTTAGGAAAGGACATCAGGTGGAACTGGCCTGCACCATCTCCGACAGTGGGGATTTCCTGGAGGCTCAGGGGTTTAAAGTCTATCCCTTGAATATAGCCCGTCGCCTGGCTCCTTATGAGGACTTAAAGGCTTATAAGCGGATAAAGGAGATCATCCGCAGAGGCGATTACGACCTGGTGCACACCCATAATCCCAAGGATGGGGTGCTGGGCAGGATGGCCGCTTGGGAGTTAGGTGTGCCCGCCGTGGTGCACACCTGTAATGGATTTTATTTTTCCGACGAGTCCGGGTGGCTCAGGAAAAGACTAGTGCTCATGGCGGAGGGATACGCATCCCGCCGCTGCCACTGCCTTATCTTCGTCAACTCCGAGGATATGTATCTAGCCATAAAGAGGGGAATGGTGGGGGAAAAGCTGGTTAAATTCCTCCCCAACGGCGTGGATACCGAGAGATTTAAACCGGGAGAAGACCCCGCTTTGAAAGAAGAGTGGGGAATTCCGCCGCAAGCGCCAGTGGTGGGCTACGTGGGGGAGATAACCCGGGAAAAAAACATAACCGCGCTCATCCAGGCGTTCGCCCTTCTGCGGAGGCGTCACCCCCAACTGTGGCTGGTGGTGGTGGGGGACGCACTGAAGCGCCCGGAGGAAATGACAAAGTGTAAAAATATGTTGGCAGATTTACATCTGGAAAAATTCACAGTTATGGCTGGCTATCGCCGGGATGTGGAAAGGTGCTATAGGGTGATGAACGTTTATGCGCACCCTTCTTTGCGGGAGGGTTTCGGGGTTTCCGTTATCGAGGCAATGGCCAGTGGGGTGCCGGTGGTGGCTAACCGGATAAGAGGACCCCGAGAGATAGTGAAGGACGGCATCACCGGGACCTTGGTGAAGCCGGGGGATTACCAGGAGATGGCGGAGGCTATCGCGTTTTATTTGGAGGAGCCGGAGGCGGTTGAGAGACATACGTCCCAAGCGTTGGAAGAGGTAAGGAAAAATTACAGATTGAAAGAGAGAGATAATAGATTACATTCCATCTATCGAAAGTTAACGGCTGAGCGGCGGGACTGAGATAACCGCGCGTTTCTTCGGATTCCTTCACCGATTTCCTCTGAGCGGGAAAGGGCGGTTTCGAAATCAAGAAAGGATAACCCAACGCTAACCCTCGCTTCATAATGTAATTGCAGGCGGACCGCGTGATGGCAGTGACTTTCGCGCGGGACTACGCCTGGTATCTAGGGGAGGGCCGCGGCGACTCCTGGATGATCACCTGGATATGCTTGCGGGACTCTAACGCGGGCCCGGCTCTCCTGATCATGACCCCATACAGCGAGGAAGGAGAGGTGGCGATGGTCCACCCAAAGAAAGTGGCCGTCTCCGCCAAGAGCCATGAGTCCTTCCTCAGCGCTTCATAGTCACTCTCACGAGGCATCCGCCTCGGTTATCTCCGACGCCCCAGCGGTGGTGAAGCGAGCCATGTATGGACCGGGGATGATTTGGCCATAGAATTGGTAGAATTCGCCCGGCAACCAAAGTCAAAGCCTGAATTATAAGGGATTAAAAGTGGCGCTGTCCGCTGGCACCTTTCCTTCACTTCTCTCTTTCCCTTAATAGAGGGAAATTAGAACCCCAGGGGGAAGATAGAAGCGCGTAACGACTCTTATTTAAGAGGGTATAAGGTATCAAAGGGGAATAAATTAAGGGATTCGGGAAATCATGTAAGCGGTAGACTTTTAGTAATTGAATGCCCGCGTCACTGGATGGGTAGAGCGCGTGGTCTTGACTGGAGGTCGTGATTTAAAAGAAAATAAGCAAGAAATTACTTTGCCCCCAGAGAATTTTAAATCGGGTTACAGGTCACCGGACGGGAAATCATGGAGAAATATTGAGGTGAAATCCGGAGAAAGAGGGGACGAGTTCATCCCCAGGGTCATAGATAGCCTTTGGAGGGTAAGGGAGCGATTCTTAAGGAGATGTCCATGGCTCTCCAAGTTTATCTACGCTTACGGTATATACTGCTTCATCGCCCTTTTTTTTCTTCTCTACTGCGCCATCTCTCTGCTCAAGCACATGAATTTCCAGTCTCACGGGTGGGACCTAGGCATTTTCGACCAGGCGGTTTATCAGTACAGCAAGTTGGAGATGGGTTTCAACACCGTTCGTCTGGTGCCGGTTCTGTTAGGCGACCATTTTCACCCTTCCCTCTTCCTCTTCGCGCCCCTCTTCTGGTTGTGGAATGACGTGCGCATGCTCTTGATCGTCCAGGCGTTCATCACCGCCTTGGGAGCCATCCCCATCTACTTAATCGCCAAGGAGAAAATGAACAGCAAGTTCGCCATGCTGGCATGCGCTTTTATCTATCTATTTTTCTGGGGAACCATGGAGATGGTCTTCTTTGATTTTCACCCCCACGTGCTCTATCCACCGCTGGTGGCGTTAATCTATTATTTCATAATCAAGGAACGCATGAACGCCTATTTCATATGTCTACCGATTCTGTTGATCATCCAGGAACAGGTGGTGCTTACCGCCGCCATGATCGGGGTGTACCTGATCATATTTAAAAAGAAATGGTTCGAGGGAATCACCACTGTGGTCATCTCCTGTACCTGGTTTTATGTGGTTTCCCAAAAGATCATACCTGCCTTGGCGGCTACTGGGGTTTATTTCTACAACAAGTATTACAAGTATCTGGGTGGAGGAGACCTTATCGAGGCGGCGAAATACCTGGTTCTACATCCCGCCACCGCCTTAAAACTGCTCTTCTGGCCCTACCATAAGATCAAACTGATACTGGCATTGTTGGTCCCCTTTCTCTTTCTACCTTTGTTCGGGGGCTTCGCCATCATCGTCCTTCCCGATTTGCTGCAGCGCCTCTATTCCAGCCATTTTCCCCACTGGGAGCTGCTGCGCCATTACAACGCCATCTACGCGCCTGTGTTGATTATCGCCACATTGGAAGCCCTACCTCGCGTCCATGAATGGATGGCGAAGAGATGGGGGGATAGGAAGGTGGAATTTAGGAAATTGGCATTCGCCGTTTTGCTGGTGTTAGCACTGCTTCAGGTCCCCTTCACCTTCGCCCGGTCCTTTAAAACCCTGCTGGATCCAGGATTCTACTATCTCGATTCCAGGGAAAGGGCGGGTTACCAGGCTTTGAAAAGCATACCCGGGGACGCCTCGGTATGCGCCCAGGATATCGTGGTGCCCCATCTCTCCCACCGCGAGCTTATCTACCAGTATGACGGCAATACCTACAACGCCGAGTACGTGATACTAAACAAGTATTACAATTGTTATCCTTTCCTGGGCAACAAAGAACTTGCCCTCTCCATTATGGAGCTCTACCGGGACCCCAGGTATGAGCTTGATGATTTCGGGGAAGGCTGGCTAGTTTTCAAGCTCAAACACCAATACGACATAGACGATGGTAAGGAATTGAGATAGAAGTAACGCCAGGGAGAGTAATTTTATCTTGGCTTCTCGTTATTTATTTACAATATGTTATAAATTATAGATCAAATGGGCGCATTACTTCTAAGAGTTTGTGATAAGAGGGAGTGGCGTAGAGGGTCCGTTTGCTTCATGTCAGCTATAATGAAAGGGAATATCGGTATACATATGCGATGTGGGTGTTGATCAAGGACGGAGGAAGGAAGCGCCATGGATGAAGAATTGAGGATCCACCCTCCAACGGTCGCGGAAAAACTGATAGAGTTCATTCGCAGTGAGATGGCGGGGACGGGCTTTTCCCGGCTGGTGGTGGGGCTATCAGGAGGCCTGGATTCCAGCGTCTCCGCCTATCTAGCTGTCCAGGGGGTAGGGCGAGAGAACTTGGTGGGGATCATCATGCCCTATGCCACCTCCCAGCCAAGGTCGAGGGAGGACGCACTCATGGTCGCCGACGAGCTGGGCATATCTCACAAGGAGATATCCATAACCCCTCTGGTGGACGCCTATTTTCGGGAAATAGAGGATGTCAGCGCCGTGCGCAAGGGAAATTTTATGGCTCGCATGCGTATGGCCGTGCTCTATGACCAGTCGGTAGTGGAGAGGGCTCTGGTGTTGGGAACGGGCAACAGGACGGAGGCGCTCTTGGGCTACACTACTCTCTGGGGGGATATGGCTTGCGCCTTTACGCCTTTGGGGTGCCTCTTCAAGACGGAGGTGCGTCAGCTGGCGGCGTGGTTGGGGGTCCCCCAGAGCGTGTTGGAGAAGCCTCCCTCCGCGGACCTCTGGGAGGGACAGACCGACGAGGGGGAGCTGGGCGTCACCTACGAGGAGGCGGACCACCTGCTGCTGCGCATGGTGGATCTAGGCAAATCAGACCAAGAATTGGTGGAGGAGGGGTTCGCTCCTGAATTGGTTGGTGTAGTGCGGAGAAAGATCGCCGCCTCGGAATTCAAGAGGAAGATGCCCAATTGTCCTCGGCGCGAGGAGATTTTAAGTTCGTAAGGTTGGGGACAAGGGAGTTTCCCTCTTCTTTTACCGATTATCAAATCAGCTTGGATCGTTTCGCCCAATCATACGATCTCCATTTTCCCTGCGGATAAAGAGCTCCTCCTCTCAGACAGCGTTCTCCCTTTCGCTCTTTGTTTTGCTACGGATGTGATTCTCCATATATAGGTAGGGCTTTCCTTTGAATAGGGCGCTCGGCTTCGAGGCGGTGGCAACCCAAGTCTTTCCCCAGCGGTAGATTAATTTGCGATGTAAGTGTGATTCTCCATATATAGATAGGGCTTTCCTTTGAATAG
>JACVIX010000137.1 GCA_015711725.1 Candidatus Geothermincola primus
GTGGACGATGTGATTAGGGAGACCCTGGGAGCTATCGAGGAGGGGATAGACAAAGCTGTGAGTCAATTAAAAGGGGGAAGAGAAAGTCTGAGCGCCGTTATGGAAAGGATATTAGCAAGACAGTCCCAGATCGATGCCGCCAGGCAGGAGTTATCCGTGCTTATGGAAGAGATAATGGAGAGCTCGGATGTCCATTAAGCCCAAACCAACCGGAATATCAACGCTCTCCGGACTCCTTAGGATGATGGGCTTTTCGCGACGCGATGATCCCTTCGGGCAACTGCTTGAACAGGAAAGAGCAAATTCGGGTTGGTTTCACGCCGTTATCGATTCATGCTTGGAGCATGAGGCATGCCTCTTTTGCGAGGTCTCACAGAGCAGTTTATCTAACTATCTTTTTTGGCTCCCGGTAAACCTGCGAGACGCAGGCTTTATCAAATCTTTATATACCCAGGGGGGTTTCTGCCCCTTTCATTTGAAGCTGGTAATGTTAAGTTTGCGCGACTTCCCCTACAGCCAGGTGCGTTTTTTCATGTTGTTGAAACAACTCCTGGAAAAAGGGGTCTTTCCCTCCAAATATCACTGCCATCTCTGCGCAACCTTGAAGGGAAGCCTCAACGCCTATCGATTTGCCATCGACAGTCTCCTCAATTCGCCAGAGGAATCCAGGAGAGCCGAGACCCTGGTTTCGAACTTATGTTGCCGCCATGCGGAATATCTTCGTAAAGACGGTTGTGATGATACAAGAGAGCATGAGGATAATAAGAGGATTTCTGCGGAAGAAAAGAGGTTGTGGAAAGCGGAACTTTTAAAGACAATAGGCGAGATATCCGAGGAATTCCACCGAATGAGTTCGGAGGAGTTGAGAAGAAAACTTATGAGATGCGAGACCATGGTCTTGAAGGCGATAAAAGAGAGCGAGCGATGAGCTGTCCGGACAATGCGGGGCGCTTACTTTATTGTTATTGAATCGGGATTATCGAGATTAAGATTACCTTAACACACGCGGATTTTCCTGGATGTATCCAATCTTTCTATTGTTGTAGCTTTTTTTACGAACGCAAAGGAAAAGCGGCATTCTTTTTTTACGTTCTCCACAAAGAATAATCGGATTTCCGTTTTGCGGGTTAGGGGAACTTTCTTATGCAGAAGTTGAAATTATCCTTTGTTTATCTTTGCGCACTGTCTTGGCAGACCAAGCTATTAGTGTTAATATAAGCCTGCGCGAAACGATTATAAGGTCAGGTAGAAAAATGTCCATATATCCCCGTTTCCGAGGCCGCCTTCTCCGACCCACGCCGTCCATGCTCAAAGGGGCGTCGCGCCTCATGGCCTGGCATGGAAAGGTATGCGAGCTGCTTCCGCTGGAGAGGGTGCTGGTGACCTTGAACCATCGTGAGCCGGACCGGGTGCCCGCCTTGACCTTTCTTCTGGGAGGGGCGCGTCGGTTGACTGGGATTTCTTACCGGGACTTTTCCTGTAACGCTCAGAAGGCAGCCGAAGCCTACTTAGCCGTGGTGGAAATTTTGGGTGGGGACGCCCTGTACAACGTTATCGATTTGTCGGTGGAGGCGGCGGATTTCGGTCAGGAGATACTCTACCCCGCCCATACCACCGCCCATCCCGATTATCGCAAACCTCGTATCAGGACCGTGGAAGATTATGAAACGCTTGAGGTTTTCGACCCTAGGAAATCGCCGCGGATGAGCACGGTAATTGAACTGGGGCGAATACTGGCCAAGAAGGCGAAATTACGCTACCCCGTGCTGGGCTTCATCTTCGGACCCCTGGGGGTGCTGGCCATGATGCGAGGGGCGCAAAACCTCTTTTTAGATTGCGCGCGGCACCCGGATAAGGTTAAAGCGGGGCTGGAGATAGTCACCGAGGTGTTGGTGGACTATGCCCGGGCGCAGTGCGACACAGGGGTGGACGGGGTGATGCTGGACACTCTCTTCGCTTCTCAGAGCGCTATCTCACGACGGCTTTGGGAGGAGATGGAAGGACCTTATGCCCAGCGTATAGCAGAGGAGATAAGACGCTGCGGTGCCCTGGTGGCTCTACACAATTGCGGTCGCGGACCTTATTTCGACCTGCAGATAAAATATATCCAGCCGGTGGTTATTTCCTTCGCTTATCTTCCCGATGATTGCAGGGACAATCGGGATTTAAAAGAGAAGTATGGCCGCCAGACCGCCTTGGCGGGGTATTTGCCCACCGAAGCCATGGTACGGGAATCCCCGAAACGGGTCATGGAAATGGCCAGGGAATATATCCAGGAGCTTGGTCCGGGCGGCGGTTTTATTCTGGCGACGGGATGCGAGTACCCGCCCAATCATGACCTAGCCAACGCCGTGGCTCTGATACAAGCCGCGCGTAAGTATGGGCGCTATCCCCTGCGGCTGTAAAAGGAGGACCTCTATGAGCGAGCGGGATATTCTAAAGGAACTTGCCGGAAAGGTTGTGGAGGGGGACGAGGAAGGAACCGTTACGCTATGTAAAAAGGCTCTTGAAAGTGGATGGTCGCCTCAGCGGGTTATCCGCGAAGGTTTAAATCAGGGCATGCGCGAGGCGGGAGCGCTCTTCGACCGCAGCGAGATATTTCTTCCGGAACTTCTTCTTGCGGTGGAGTCGGTGAAAGCGGGAATTGCCGCTCTTTTCCCTACATCAAGCTCCGATATGGAAACATCTGAGAAGACGAAAGTGGTTCTCGGCGTGGTAGAAGGGGACGTGCACGAAATAGGCAAGAACCTGGTCAAGGCGATGTTGGAAGCCGAGGGATACCAAGTAATCGATTTGGGATTCGATGTGCCTCCTCGGAACTTCTTGGAAGCGGTGAGCTCCAACCATGCTGAGGTGTTGGCTCTCTCCACCATGATGACCACCACCCTTGATTCCATGCGCAGGACTGTGGAGATGGCAAGATCCTTGGATACAGTGCCCCTGATCGTGGTGGGCGGCGCCCCTCTCAACCAGGATATCGCGAAAGATTTGGGAGCGGACGGTTATGGCGAAAACGCCGCCCGTGCGCCCGAGGTATTACGAAGACTTATGATCGAGTAGATAAAACTGCCCCCGCTTATCCTACATAAATGATCTTTCGCTACATGTGGCTAGCTTACCAGTATGTGCCAATGACGGCGTCCCGCTTATTCTTTAAAAATGATCTTCCGCTACTTATATATTGTCTGTGGCGAACCCTTCATTCATTGAATAAATTATAATTAAGACAGGATCGTGAGAGTTATGTATTAGAGTGACAGAAAAGCTGTTGGTGAGAGTCCATAAATCATCATTGAAACTTTTTACCCCATCGATGGTCATGACGCTCACTTTTTATTAGAGCCTTGTTTGGCTGCGGTGGGAAGAAAGCGGAGGAGGTTCCCTGGGGTGAGGTCCCAGTAGGTGAGGAAGAAAAGGCAGGCGCGCCCCCGTCCTCCCGCGGAGTTGAGCTCCTCAAGAATGGGGATTTCTCCAGACAACTCAATGAATGGGAGGTGCTGAATCAAGGAGGTTCCAGGATCTTCGGAGTGAATAAAGTGGAACTGGTGGCGGGACCGGAGGGAATGGTGGCGGTGCGCATGACCAGGACTTGCGATCCCAATGATGGTGGAGCCTCCGGGCTTATCCAGAAAATAAGCAATGTCTATGTCAAGGCTGGCTCGAATATGGAGCTTAAGGCCCTGGTGAAATGCGATATGCAGAATGATGGAGTCATTGCCAGAACCGACACTAAGTGGTACCCGGAGGGGGCGGTGCAGTTCCGCATATGCTACACACTAGAAGATGGCAAAAAGGGCGAATGGTTTCACGGTTTTTACTACGGCTCGGTTCCCACGCCGATAGCCAGCGTTTCTCCAATATACCCCAGGGTAAGTGGTATGCTTGCAAGTCGGGAAATATCGCTCAAGAGATATTCGCCGCTTAAGGTGGGCGGGGTTTTATATCTTATGAATTCAGGGTCTACGGTTTCGGATGGGATTTCGATGGTTCCGCCGCTTTACTATCTCTTTTGCTTGAATAGGTCTAATAAGCAAGAGGTAACCGAGTGGGAAAAAGATACACGCCATGAGACGCAGGGGAAATAGTCTCCCTTTATATGGTCTATCCGAGAAGAGAAAGTTTTATCGCTTCCTCCGAAAATAGAGCGTCATTTAATTACGGCCTGAAGAAAATGAAAAGATTCAGCACTCATGCTTGATTAAGATCTCTCTTATTCGAAGAATTTCAATAATTTGTGACGTGAGGGAGTCTTTAGGTTTCTTCAGAAGATAAAAGCGACGCGACTACGAAAAATCTCGTCCATGAAAGCCTCAACAGCAAATTTGCGGGACTGGCCAGCTAGATCTGATGACTTACAGGGAGGCACATGTTGCTAAACAACCTCTATTAACATTATTTTAAAATTGACGAAGAAAATTGAGGTTGCGTAAATGGATTGAGCGAAAAACGAAGAAACCAGGATGTGAACTCGGCTATGAAGGTTTGGTTGATTCAGGTGGCGGAAGTATTGCCTTTAGAGGAGGGCGCGCGCAAGATGAGAACCTCCATGCTTGCCGATGCCCTACTATCTCGGGGACATCAGGTGCTCTGGTGGACCAGCGCCTTCGACCATTTCAACAAGGATTGGATTTTCCCTGACGATACCCTGCGACAACTGCGCGAGGGATATCAGCTCATAGCCCTTAAAGGCAGGGGTTATCACAAGAATGTTTCCCTTGCCAGGTATATAGACCACCGCACACTGGCGAGGAAGTTTCGAAAACACGCAGAGAAGATGGAAAAGCCCGACATCATCGTGGCCTCCACTCCTCCTCACGACATCGCTTACGCGGCGGCAAGTTACGCCAAGAATCACGGCGTGCCGGTTATCCTGGATATCCGGGATCCCTGGCCGGATATCTTCCTGGGAGTGGCACCAGTATATCTTAGACCGTTATTATCCATTGTTTTGCGTAGGGATTTTCAAATGACCAGAAAGGCGATGAAGATGGCGGATGGTCTGGTGGGGGTTACCCGGCGCTTGCTCAATTTCGGTCTCAATTACGCTTGTCGGGAAGGAGGGGAAAGGGATCGCATCTTTTATTTAGGGTCTTTCCGTAAGGAAGTCTCCACCCAGGTGAGAGAGGAGATGGCCTCCAGAATCGGAGGGATAAAGGATAAATTCATCGTTGTTTTCATCGGCACCTTCGGTCATTATAACCATCCGGGAATACTGGTGGATTGCGCGAAGATGCTGTCGGAGACCAACGCTCTTTTCGTTCTGGCGGGAACAGGCGAGCTTTACCACCAGATAAAGCGAGAAGCCGCCGGCCTGTCCAACTTGGTTCTGCCCGGGTGGTTGAATCAGGAAGAGATTTCCGCGCTACTAGATATCGCACATGTGGGAATCTGTCCCACCCCCAGGAAGCGGGATGACGCCTTTCATAACAAGGTCTTTCTCTACCTCTCAGCGGGACTTCCCATCATCTCCGCTTTCCAGGGAGAGCTGAGAGAGGTCATAGAAAAGAGACGTCTGGGGTTCTATTATCCACCAGGAGAAACTGAGGCGTTGGCAAAGTATATAAAAAAGCTGATGGAAGATACCGCATTGTACCAGGAGATGTCCCGCAACGCCTTAGAAGCTTTTAAGGAAGATTTCGACGCTTCCGTCATCTACAGGGAATATGCGGAATATGTGGAAAGGATGGCGGTTGGATATGTTGGGACTTAAAAGGAGAAACTATACCGAGATAACCGAGTTTCCCGGGCAGAAAGCCACCAGAGAGCAGCTGGAAAGGCTCCTCAATCGTTACCGCTTCGCCCAACAGTTCGCCATCGATAAAGACGTGCTGGAGGTGGGCTTCGGCAGCGGCATAGGTCTTGAATACCTTTCCAAGTATGCCCGCAAAGTAGCAGGTTGCGATATAGACGCTCAAAATGTCTCCAAAGCCTCTCAATGCTATGGAAAGGTTGAAAAGATCGAAAAAATCCTCTGCGCCGACGCTCACAACCTGCCCTTTGAGGATGATAGCTTCGACTTAGTGGTAAGCTTCGAGACCATTTATTACTTGAAGCGCCCTGAAGTATTTATATCCGAATCTAGGCGGGTGCTCAGGGAAAAGGGAATGTTATTAATAGGCACGGTGAACAAGGACTGGAAAGATTTTCATCCTTCCAGGTACTCCGTTCGCTATCTTTCCGTGCCGGAATTATACCAGCTTCTGAGGGCCTGTTTTGAGGAGGTGGAGGTGAGGGGCGCCTTCGCCGTGGAAGATGGTGGAGTAAAGGGTAGGGTTTTTTCATTTCTCAAAAGAGCCGCCTCCAAGGCCAGGTTGATTCCCGGTAGTCTGAAAGCCCGAGAGTTCTTAAAGCGGCTCTTCGTAGGGGAACTGTATCCAATACCCGAAAGGATAAGCGATGAGATGGCCGATTACAAGGAGCCAGTCCCCATAGACGCGACTTCTCCTAATCATCAGTTCAAGATAATTTATGCCATCGCCCGATAAAAGAAAGGCTAACGCCGAACGCAATGAGGTTTTATTGGTGAGGTGAGATGTACGAGCGATACTTAAAAAGAGCGCTGGACTTCGCTGTTTCCCTCATTGGACTGATATTATTGTCACCCTTGCTAGCGGCGATCGCCTGGGTGATAAAGAGGGAAGACCAGGGAGACGTGTTTTATCGGGGTTGGAGGGTTGGGAAGAACGGGAAATTATTCCGTATATACAAGTTCAGGACCATGGTGATGGATGCCGATAAGATGGGAGGACCATCCACAGCCGCGGATGATCCCAGAATCACTCGGGTGGGGAGATTCCTTCGAAAATACAAACTGGACGAACTCCCCCAGCTGATTAACGTTATGAAGGGGGAGATGAGCCTGGTGGGACCGCGGCCGGAGGTTCCGGAGGAAGTGGAAAGATATGATCAGAGGGAGAGAAGCGTGCTGAGGGTAAGACCTGGTTTGACGGATTGGGCGTCAATTAAATTTCGCAACGAGGGAGAAATATTGCGGGGAAGCCCTGATCCTCACCAGACCTACCGGGAGAAGATCAAGCCGGAGAAAATGGAGCTAGCACTCAAGTATCTAGACGAGCTTTCCTTCAAGACGGACATGAAGATAATTTTTCAGACCATAATCGAGATATTCCGCTGAGCGGGCGGTGGGAAATATTATGAACGAAAAAATAGAGTCGCTGGAGCGGGTGGCGAGGAGGGTGCGCAGGAAGGTGTTGAAGATGGTTCACGAGACCCGCAGCCCCCACATCGGGTCATCCTTCTCCGCGGTGGAAATCCTGGTGGCTTTGTTCTTCCAAATACTCAACACCTCGCCGGAGAGGGTAAATGACCCCCGCAGGGACAGGTTCATACTTAGCAAGGGACACGCTGCCCCCGCCCTCTACGCGGTGTTGGCAGAACGAGGATTCTTCGATGAAAAAGAACTGGATAGCTTCGCGGTGGACGGGGGCATCTTCGAGCAGCACCCCAACAGGGATGCAAGCAGAGGCATTGAGATAACCTCCGGCTCTCTGGGGCACGGACTGGCCATTGGGGTGGGGATGGCTCTGGCGGGAAGGATAGATCGTGCCGGCTATAAGGTGCACGTCTTATTGAGCGATGGGGAATTGAATGAGGGTTCCGTCTGGGAAGCGG
Source organism: Candidatus Geothermincola primus (assembly GCA_015711725.1). Classification (GTDB taxonomy): domain Bacteria; phylum Actinomycetota; class Geothermincolia; order Geothermincolales; family Geothermincolaceae; genus Geothermincola; species Geothermincola primus. The sequence goes on from JACVIX010000137.1 coordinate 7,633, forward strand.
TGATGTTTGCGGGGCATCGACGGTTGAGCAACTTGGCGGCGTACGTGGACGCCAATCAAATCCAAGCCCTGGGTTGTACCCGAGAGGTTCTGGATCTCAGGCCTATTGGAGAAAAGTGGGAGAATTTCGGGTGGCGCGCTCAGGAAGTGGACGGCCACAGTTTTCAACAAATTTTTCAAGCTGTAGATAATTTTGATGGGAGCCGACCCAACCTGGTGGTGCTTAATACGGTGAAGGGCAAGGGAGTCTCCTTCATGGAGAACAACTTGCTCTGGCATTACCGTTCTCCCGATGACGAGGAATACAGGCTAGCGTTGAAGGAGTTGGGCGATTGAGAAACGCGTTCTTCGAGGAGCTGGAAGGCCTATACCGGGATAATAAACGGATTGTGGTGCTTACCGCGGATTTAGGCTATCGCCTCTTTGATAAGTTTTGCGATATCGACCCGGAGCGCTTCTATAACGTGGGAGTGGCGGAATCGGATATGGTGGGCATCGCCGCTGGCATTTCTTTGTGTGGAAAGAAGGTCTATTGCTATTCCATCATCCCTTTCCTGGTGATGAGGACTTTCGAGCAGATCAGGGTGGATGTGGACGCGCATAATCTGGACGTGAAGCTGGTTGGAGTGGGTGGGGGCCTGGCTTACGCTCTGGAGGGGATTACCCACCACGGTCTGGAAGACATAGCTTTGATGAGGGCGTTGCCCCACATGACCGTGGTGGTGCCCGCCGACCCGATGGAAGCGGCTCGGGTGGCGGAGCTCTCCATTGACCATCACACTCCCATGTTCGTCAGGATGTCTCACTCCAAGGAGCCGAGGATACATGAGGGTAAACCGGAGATGAAAATAGGGGAAGCGATGTTTTTACGGGAAGGGAGGGAAGTGGCGATAATCGCCGCCGGTAGACTGGTAAAGACGGCGATAGAGGTGGCTGACGACTTGCGAAAAGAGGGCATAAACCCCACTCTGGTCAATATGCACACCGTCAAGCCCCTGGATTTAAAAGCTATTATGGATATCTCCGCCAACCACTCTTTTATCTTCAGCCTGGAGGAACATCGGTTGGAAGGGGGATTGGGCTCGGCCATAGCGGAGGTGCTGACAGAGGTGGGATTCAATGGAAAACTTAAAAAGATAGGCATCCAGGGAGATGCAAGCTTTATAGGTAGCATAGA
>JACVIX010000138.1 GCA_015711725.1 Candidatus Geothermincola primus
TTAACCCATCCCGGTCGCTTACTTGAATAGACGAGTTTCCAAGGTCACTGCCCGGTCCTATCGATTGATACATCCCCACCAGCTCGCTAACTCTTTCTAGCCCTAGGCTTTCGCAGACGGCAAGCAGATAAACCTGGATCTGGAGCTGCCTGCCACCATCCAGTGAGTCAAGTTTAGTGGGAATTTTACCCGTCTTATAATCCAACACCCTCACGCCATCACCACCTGGGCTCAAATCGATGCGATCGATCTTTCCTCGTAAAAGTACGCGCTTTCCTTCGCTCAACTTTATAGACAAATAATCGTTCCTTTCCCTGGAGCCAAAAAAGTACTCGAAATGAACGGGAAGCCAACTCTCCTCTCGCGCAGCTTCCCAGAACAGGTATTCCTCCAAGGATGTGTAAATTCTTTCCAGCTCCACTTGCCGGAAGAGAGGCAAACCCATCTCGCCCCGCTCTTCCATTTGGGAGAAATACTCATCGCAGACACGCTGAAGTATCTCTAACGCCCCCTCTATGTGTGCCTCTCTTAAGGGAAGCAAATCCGCATGCTTTAACTCCCGGTAGAGTTGGCTTAAAAGGCCATGAACGATCCTTCCCCTATCCACCGGGGCAAGATAGGCGATAGAAGTGGGCTCTTCCAGCTTTTCCAGTCCCAACAGGTAACGCATGAGGTAAGAAAAGGGGCAAGTGGCCAGCGTCTCCAACGCAGACGGGAATAAAATTTCTTTATCCGCTTTCTTGGTAAAAAGTTCGGAGACATCTTCTCCTACCAATCCGTCAAAACAGGTAAGCCCATCATGGCCAATGGCCGTCCGCCACCTCCAGTAATCCACGTAGAAGGGTAACGTGGAAACCACCCTGCTTAGGGAAGTCCCATCGCCTCTGTCTATCGCCGAGCGAATCGCGGACAAACGCCATTCGGAAACCGAAAGGGCGTGTTCCTCATTCTCTCCCTCAACGATAACGCCTCTCAACACGCGGCAAGCGGGGATGTCCGATAGGCGCGCTCGGTAAAGTCGGCAGCCAGCCAGAGCTTCTCCCGCGGCTAAAAAAAATGGGGAAGGAGCCTGTTCTTTGGAGTTCAGAGGATCCCATCGGGCATAAGAGAGAATTAGCTTTCGCTGCGCCGCGTCCACCAGCAGCCCGAAGAGCATGCGTTCCTCCTCCAGTCTTTCTCCTTTAAGGGGCAGAATCTCATCCCCCAAGGCGACGTTGATGCGCTTGCGATCATCATCGGGGAGCAGGGGATCCTCCCGAGGAGGCAAGGGGAAAAACTTATCCGCCAACCCCGGGATGATAACCAGGGGAAAGAGAACCCCCCGCGCGCTCATCACATCCACGAGATTGACCCCATCAAGCATGAAACCGCCCTCTCTTTTTATGGGTGATTTGGCTATCTCTTTCAATGAAAGGATGAAGGTTTCTAGATTAACTGGGCTCATTATCTCGTCCAGAGGCCGAAGCTCTTCCATACGGGAACACATCTCCCTCGAGGCCTCGTCCTCTATAAAAAACTCGTTCATGATGGATGAGGCCAATTCCAGATAGGTTTTCCAATCCGCCCGGGGTGGGAAGTTTTTTAGCGCTTTTCCAATTATCCTTATTATCTCGCGAAGGGTTTTGGCTCCCTCTAAAAGTCCCTTCAACTCCCCGATTTTCTCCTTGTTGGAGGAATCCTCGCAGGTTTCCCCCTCTCTCTCCTTCTCTCCCATCATCCACTCGATATTTCGATAATACATATTGAGTTTTTTTTGCCACTGCTCCTCTCCTCCAGTGCAGCAAGCCTCGCTCGCTACCCTCTCCCAGGTAGAGACGGTTCGACGATCCTCAAGCCCTAACAGCTTAGGTAGATTAAGAGCGGGGCTTAGGACCAGGTCCATCACCTCGTTGTACCCATATCCCTTCTCCAGAACTGAAAATAGATTTAGGAGCCCTTGGACCGATGGAAAGTCCGAGAGCTTCTCGCCTCTTGAGGCGTAGAAGCTCGCTCCACACCTGCGGAGCTCTCTGGCGAAAAGATCTATGCGGCTCTCCTCTCTAGTTATAACTCCCACCTGGTTAGCCCGCAAAGCATCCCCCAACTCCACAAAGGCGGCCCGGACACATTCTCGCACCTCCTCCGCCTCGCTGGTAGCCACGATAAACCTCGTCTCCCCATCATCATTCGTACGACGAACCGGCGGCCGGAAGATACCTCTTCTCAGTTGGCCAAGGCTTCCTTCCCCGCTTTCCTCTTCTTTTAAGTGGATACGGGAAAGGCCAAGACTGGTATAGAAGCGCAGAGCTCTCCGCGCATAGGCATAAGCCTTCTCCTCTATATAGGGCAGATAAACTTCTACCTCTCGGGCGGAAACAAGCGACTCTATCAAAATCTCCTGCAAACGATTGAAATCATAAAATCCATATATAATCACGTTCCCGCTACCGTACAAACGATCCAATTTATCTATCCTCTCCGCCGCGGCGAGAAAAAGATCGTCCTCCATATAAAAACCTTTGTTAACGATCTGTAAATATTTAACCAGCAGCTCTTGAATACCTTTAAGCCGCTCGTTATCCAACAGGGGTAGGTTTCTCAAACCCGATTCCAGCAAATCGTTTATGGTGTTCATAAGGGCGTGAGCTAATCCAGGATAATCCCTCAGGGAATAGAAATAGTTGTCCGGTCTCATCTCGCCTATGGTTTTAATAACCTGAATAAAACCTCCCAAAGGCGGGAGGGGGCGCATGCCCCGTTTGCGCAGCTCAATTGATCCTAACCGCTCCGCCAAATCCATGAGAGTGAGGAAATGCAGATTCGCATGGGAAAACCCGCTTAGCGCAAGTTTTCTTCTCAAATAAACGTGGAGCAGATTGGAGCCCACCAGCACTATCACCGGTCTCAAGGGTTCATTTCCCTTCTTCTCCCTCAAACTGGTGAAAAGTCGCTCCTCCAGGGATTGGAATCTCCCGGTGTAGAGCGTGCCCATATTCCCGGCCACCTTTTTGCCCTCCGCTAACAAGCGCTCCTATATCTCATTTACATCCATGAATATATCCACAGTAACATTTTAAAATTCGTCAAGGACATATTGGGAAAGAGAACCTTATGCGCATGACGCGTGCTTGCGGAAGAACGCTCGCCTCATTTAAGTGCTAGACTTGGTGTTGATGGCCAAGATCTGCTTTGGCTCAGAATAAAAGAAAATGTAAAACTATTTTGTATTCTTGTTCCATTCTTTTTTTTTCAACCTAAAGCCGCAGGGTTTGCGCGGCAATCGCGGGAAAGGCGATGGCTATCCCAGTAACACAATCTAGAATTTAAAGATATTACTCAGGCAGGGACTTGTTCCCCCAACAATCTTTGAGATTCCTCGAGATAAAAGATCAAAAGTTAAAATTACCACCTCCTCGAAGATTCATAACAAGGCTATTTTCATCTTAATGACATTTTAAACCCTTCATGGTTTATAATGATTCTGGTTTAAGGCTGCGGGATAAGAATACCAACAATAGATAAATAGGTTAAAGGAGAGTCAAAATGGGGAGAAAAGAAGAGCTAATCGAAGAGATAGTGGGGATAGAATGGGAAATGCTTAAAAGGGTAAGGGATAGCGAGGGCAAGGTGTCCTGCCTGGACTACCCGGAAAACTTCAAGATTATTCGCACAGCAAACTTCATGACCTGGTCAGAGACTACCTTGGCCAGCTATCTGAGCGATCTGAAAGAGGCGCAAAGAAAGGGAGAGAACCTGATGATGCTCAAATACGCGCGCATGGAAAATCTCATCCCCTCCCTCCATCCGGAAGCGGAACGCTTGATAGAAAAAATCGTGCGCAGGGAGTGCCTCTGGGCCGAGGAGTTCTTCAAAAATAACCCAGAAGTTGAGCCAGCAAGACCGATCTATTCCTCCCAGGACACCCCGGAGATGGTCTCCTCCGAGACCTATTCCCGTTGCGAGCTGGAGACCTATTCCCCCCGAACCCTGGATTATTATTACCATGATACCCTGGAGATGTCCTACAAAGGTCTTAACCGCGTGGAGATGGCGGTGGGTTATATGATGGAACTCGCCAAAGAGACAAGCGGAAAACTAGATTGACTATCTGTAATAATTTGACTATCTGTAATAATAGAATTTTTTCGGTAACGAACTTAGAACGCTAAAAAATGGCTTTTCGAGCCCATGGGCGAAGAGTCCGCAAGATAAACATGCGGCCATAGACGAAAGGGTATTATTTCGCTAACCAAGTAATATCTTTTTCACGTATGTTCTCAAAGTTGCCGCGGAAGAATGTTCTCCAAACTCGCTACTTTGAAGTCGGAATTGACTCACTGATGCCGTCCAAACACAGCAAGTCGAAAGGATGAAAGAAACCTCAAACTTTCTTAATCGGTTCCCAAGAGAAATTTAGGCGATTCATCCGCATTAAGTGGAGGTAACTAAAGAAGCCTTAAACTATCCTCACCAGTTTCTCATCAGAATTCCAGCCACTGATTCATACTTGGCACCATCACCCTTACCTTGGGCAGTAACTCCTCCACCCGGCGTATAAAGGGCTGGAGGTCTACCAGCTGGCTGAGCGGGGGAAGGAAATCATCGTGGTGATGGGGTATGACATACTCAGGTCTTACCTCCACCACCAACTCCGCCGCCAATTCACAAATATCCGTTCTCCCTTGTACGGGAACCAGGAAGAATTTAATGGCTCGTTCACCAAGCGCATCCCGGTTCAAAAAGGCGCTGCCCAAGTGGAAAAAGGTTTTTTCCTCCACTTGGATAATGAAGCCGAATACCTGACCCGCCCCGCTAAAGGGAGCGTTTAGCTTCATCAGATAAGGAAGCTGAAAGAAAGAACGGAGCATGGTTTTTACGATTAAGGGGATATCAAAGGAAACGTGACTGGAGGGCACCGGTTCGATGTTGAAGGCGTCTTCCTTATATATGGAATCTTGCTCCAGAGGTATCAACTGCTCCCAGGCGACCCCTCGATTCGCCAAAAACCGGCAGACCTGGGTGGAGGCATAAACCCTGGCTTTAGAAACGGCTGCGATTTCCGGCACGTCGTAAAGGTGATCTAAATGCCCATGGGTAACCAGAATTGCTTGCACGGACGAGAAATCCACAGGTTTTAATTCTTGTCGAGGAAAAGCACGCTGATTCCGGGTTAGGAAGGGATCGATTAAAATTGAGCTGCCTGAGCTCTCCAGGTGAAAGCCCGCGCATCCCAACCACCTCAGCCTCATAAATTAACCTCCTCAGCCAGTTCCAGCGCGCGATCCAACCTTGCTAAGCAGCGGCTTTTGCCCAATATCTCCATACTCTCGAAAAGTGGAGGGCTGACCCTACTCCCAGTCACCGCCACCCTCACGGGTTGAAAAGCCTGTTTGGGTTTCATGTTCAGGGAAGAGGCGGTCTCCCGAAGAACCTCCTCTATTATGGGAGCCACAAAGGGATCCGCGGAGGTGAGCTTGAGGCGAGAGAGCTCCAGCATGCGCCGGGCTTGCTCGCCACGCAGGATATCCAGGGAACCTATCTCCGGGGATACCTCCTGAAAGAAGAAGGCAGTGAGAGGGAGTGCGTCAGTGAGAAGCTTCATCCTCTCCCTAATTAAGGGCAGAATCCTTCGCAAAGTCTCCCGAGCCTGAGAATCGTCTCCCCTTATTAAGCCGGCGCGCTCCAGGAAAAAGACCACCTCCTCCTCCAGCCTCTCCTCGGGCAAGGCCATGATATACTGCTGGTTCATCCAAATTAACTTATCGGTGTCCCAAGTGGCGGGTTTGCTGGAAACCCTCTCCAAGCTGAAATGTTTTATTAAATCTTCCCGGGAGATGATGGTGGTAGAGTCATCCAGCGACCAGCCGAGCAACGCTAGGAAATTAATCATGGCGTCGGGCAGAAAACCCTGTTCTCGGTAACGGCCAACCGCCACGTCGCCATGCCTTTTGGATAGAGGCTTTCCGTCAGCTCCCACGATCATGGGGAGATGGGCGAATTGGGGCGGTTCGGATCCCAAGGCGCGATATAAAAGGAGCTGTTTGGGGGTATTGGAAAGGTGATCGTCTCCTCTGAGCACATGCGTTATACGCATATATATATCGTCCACCACCACCGCCAAGTTATAGGTGGCGGTTCCGTCCCTCCTCTGCATCACGAAATCTTCAATGGTGGAGTTGTCAAATTCTATGTCGCCCCGGATAAGATCGTTTACCACGGTCTTTCCCTCGGGAACCCGGAAACGCGCCGCCCAAGGTCTCCCTTCCTTAAGCAGTCGAGAGACCTCCTCGTCGCTCAGCCCCAAACACCTACGATCATAGCGAGGGGTTACCTGCCCCTCACGGGCTTTTTCCCTGGATTGGGCCAGCTGCCCTGGTTCACAGAAACAGCGATAAGCCTTTCCTTGGGCGAGCAAACTATCCACCGCTTCTCGGTACAAATGCAGCCGTTCGGTTTGACGATAACTTCCGCAGGGACCACCTTTATCCGGACCTTCGTCCCAATCTAGCCCCAGCCAGATTAAATCCTCCATTATGGCGGCAATAGCTTCCTCAGTCGAGCGGGATTTGTCGGTGTCTTCCATGCGGAGGATGAAGTCACCACCGCGGGATCTGGCCAGCAGATAATTGTAAAGAGCGGTCCTCGCCCCTCCCACGTGCAGAAATCCCGTGGGGCTAGGAGCGAACCTCAAGCGAAACCTCATCAAGGCATCACGCTCCTTGTTGCTCTTCCGTAACATGCGATTAATATGGATTATTATAATAACACAATATCATTCGTTTGATTTCAGGATGACTTGATAAAAACCAACTATAGCGCCAGCTCGCGTTCAAAATCTTTCCTCTTTAAACGGCGTTTTACATAAAATAACTTCTTCAGTCCGCAAACGCGGCCCAAGTCGCTTTCACAGCATCCACATTATCTCGCTTGACCCATATTTCATCATTTTAATTTTATATAATGTAAATATATTCTGAGGGTTCTCCCTGGTCCCTACCTACTTGAATATATATCTCTTCCGCTAGGCGAGCGAATAGTTATGATATTATTTTTCTTCCTAAATTCTTCCTCGAAATCATACTCCATAAATTCAAAAGAATCATATCTTATCGGTCCGGGTGTTGTTTAATAATCGAGGTATTGAGGCAATCTTTGGTCATCGACAAGCTTATTGTATATTAAATATTTATTGAATGGAACTTCTCGGAAATCTGGGATGCATTGCGACAAGAAGCGTGAACCCTTACGTTAGCGCGAGGGCTATCACATCCCAGCTAGTCAGGAAAGAAATCGAAAACTTCCTTTCCTATATAGATGGGGTCCCCTGGTCTCGCTCCCCGCCTCTCCAGCTCTCTCTCCACCCCCATCCCCCGCAGCCGTCTCTGCAGGTACAACAGTGCTTCAGGGTTTTCCAGATCGGTCATTGATACCATTCTCTCCACAGCCGCTCCCTTTACCCTAAAACCCTTCCCTTCCGCCACCACCTCAAATCCCTTCTCTAACGAGGGGTCATACGTAAAGATGGTCTTTCCTGGGGGTAAAGGTGCCCCTACTGGAACATCCCCTATCTCCCGCAGCCTTTCCGCGACCTTTAAAATAAGTTCCCGTATCCCCTCCCCGGTAAGGGCGGATACGGGATGGAAGTCATATCCCCGCGCGCGCATCTCCCCGGCGATCCTTTCTACCAATTCCCTGGAAGCTATATCTATCTTATTTCCTAAAACCAATTGAGGCTTCTCCAGAAGCGAGGGGCTATAGGAACCCAGCTCCCGGTTGATTCTCTCCAAATCCTCCAATGGGTCTCTCTGGTCCGCGGTGGAGAGGTCTAGCATATGCAAGAGCAATTTGGTACGCTCCACATGACGAAGAAATTTGTGACCGAGTCCTTTCCCTTTCGAAGCCCCTTCGATCAGCCCAGGCAGATCCGCCACCACGAAGCTCTCGTACTCCGAAACTTCCACCACCCCTAAAACGGGGTCTAAAGTGGTAAAAGGATAATCGGCTATGCGAGGTTTGGCCTGAGATATATGTGTGATAAAAGTGCTTTTCCCCACGTTGGGCAGCCCCACCACACCCACGTCGGCAAGGACCTTCAGTTCCAATATAATCCATCTCTCCTCGCCCGCCTCGCCCCTCTCAGCGAACTTGGGGGTTCTGCGCCGTGGGTTGACAAAGGATGCATTTCCCCTCCCCCCTCGCCCCCCCTTTGCCACCAACACCCGCTGTCCTGGAAAAGCTAGGTCCGCCAGCAGACGGCCATTCTCATCCTTCACTTGAGTCCCAACGGGAACCGTTATCACCAAATCATGGGCGTTGGCTCCATGGCGGTTGTTCCCTTCTCCCGGGGATCCGTTCTTCGCCCGGAAATGCCGCCGGTGGATGAACTCAGCCAATGTGTTAAGATGAGGGGTGGCTTCACAATACACATTCCCACCCGATCCCCCGCTTCCCCCATCAGGACCTCCCAGAGGCCGGAACTTCTCATGGTGAAAGCTGACGCAACCCCTGCCTCCGTCTCCTCCTTTAACATATATCTTCGCTTCATCGATAAACACCGGCTCACCTCTTCGCCGTTTTTATGCTCGAAGGCTAACTTTTATATCGCACAATATAAATTTTACCATTGAGAGTTAGGGAAAATGATCATAGTGGTTCATCGCCATTCGGGCGGGAAACACCCGTTAACCGCAAAATTATAAGGTCAAATTT
>JACVIX010000139.1 GCA_015711725.1 Candidatus Geothermincola primus
GAAGCTTACCCCATTGGAGGTTCCCCCACCGGTCACCACGGTCACCTGCACTGGTCCGGGACCCACCGAGGGAACATCACAGGTTATCTGGTTATTGCTCCAGCTACTATAACTGGATGAAGGAGTTGAACCGAAGTACACTTTGGAGGAGCCCCTCGTGGACCCAAAGTTAGAACCGGTCACCGTCACCGGCCTAGAGGGTTTCTCCGCCGTCGGGCTTACTCCGCTCACCACGGGCAATGGAGTGGATGACCCCACGGTAAAATATACGGAGTTGCTGGGAGTTCCCTCCCAATCATAGACGATCAGAGGACCGCTGGTGGCCCCACTGGGAACCGTAACGGTGATATCCTGATTCGTGAAGTAGACGTTGGTGGCGTCCACCCCGTTGAAGGTCACCCGCGCATTCCTTCTCAATGTTCCGAAATTATCCCCGTAAATATGGATTTTGCTGCCTATGTTAGCCGAGTAGCTGCTGAGTGAGGTAATCACCGGAGAGTCGGGAGAATCGTCGGTCATGCTCCAAGCTTCCCAGACATATCTCTTCACGAAGTCATAGCTCAGATAGATGAACCCCGCATTGGTGCCGTTCCAGGATGAGCCCCAGGAATTGACCATCTTGAAGCCACCTCGATGGTCAGCGTCGGCTCCCTGAGGATTGACATTGTCGTCATAGCCGACTATACACACTCCATGACCGCCTGCTAGGCTTGAATAGCCATCGTAAACGTAGTACTTTGAGGGCGGATTGCCATTATACCCCGGAAAATCAAAATATATTGGAATCCCCATAACCAGCAATTTACCACTGGCTAGCCAGGCTTTTACCTGATCTATATTGTTGGGCGGGTTATAAGGTCCATAGCTCCAACGCGTCCAGAAAGCGCCCCAATCATCCGGTATGGTATAAGGCTTAGCCGCCTCCAGTTGCGCGGAGGTGGGTTGGGTGGTGTAGTCATATTGGTTGTAGGGCATCTCCTGGATATCCACGTCTCCTTTGGTCTCCAGGAGATTGAAGGCGTCGGGAAATGTACTCCCGCGATCTTGCCCACCGTTGATTTGGTTATAGACGAAGGAGGGGCTAAACTGATACCTGGGGTCATTCAGATTCCAGGAAGTGTGTTCCTGTTTCTCCCACCAACTCTTGTAATAGTAGCTAGTGGCCCAGGCTACACAGCTTCCCTGCCTGCCTTGATTGCCCACGGGAGGGATCTGGCTGGAGAGGTCCACCGAAGCGCTTAAAGTACCAGCTATCATAGGCGGAACGCTTATGGTTTTATAGGGCGCGGGTGGGGCGGGGATTAAGCCCAGCCCATAGGATTCATCCCCGGCAGCGTAGCTAAAATCTCCAGCTGGAGGCGCTCCTTCTTCGTCAGGCTCCGTCGCGTATGATGAAATGAGGAATCCTTGGACCAGTAAAGCAATGGATATGATAAGAATTATTATTAAACTGCAACCATGGGGTTGGGCTAAGCTTTTGCCTCCGATTTTCTTTGCGTCCCTCATACTCTAGACCCCTGTTTTTCAATCTTTATCTGTTATTTTTATCGGCTTTTTTCATTCCTTTCTGAATACCCAATAAAGGTAAAAGCCAACGATAACCAATAGGCGGATAATAGAAAGCAAATCCCGCAGTTTAGCTGAAGGAAGGCATATTCTTGTTCGCGCTTCGATATAATATTTTTTTGGCAAGATCGCGTTTATAGATCGCTCGTTTTAATAATGTTTTTACAAATCGTTCCGGGATAAGAATTTCGATTATGGTTTGAATTTTAATAATAGGTAATTAAGAATTTATGGATAGCTCGCATCCATCACCCTTTTTAAACTATTGCAACAATATGATTAAGATGTAAGGAGAACCCGGTATACGCAGTCACATGGTCATTCCAACAGGTAGCGCATTAAGTTTTCGCTAGAACAAACTTCCATCATTATTTACGTTTATCCAAGAGACTTAATGGATATCATTGGCATCTCCAATGAATAACTGTAATATTTTAAAAAGTTGTTCGGAGTAGAGTGTTTTATGATTTATCTCGATGTGGTTCGAAGCGGTCATGGGATTGATACGAGGATTGTATGAGGAATTCTTAGCTCATAAATTATCGCCTTGTCTTTCTTGGTCATAATTATTTAGTTGATTCCGGATAGCGAAAAGTTAACCGTTAAAGAGAGCCTTAATTGCATTTATCGTCTTTTTACAGCTATATCATGTGTTGGTAAACGCTGAAGCGTTTGGAACAGAACGCAAAAATGGATAGCTTGTTATCGTAGCCATATCATAGAGGTGGTAGCGCATGAAAATTCTTGCCATCGATATAGGAGCGGGAACCCAGGATATCTTGCTCTACGATTCAGAAAAGAAGCTGGAGAACTGTATCAAGATGGTCCTACCCTCGCCCAGCCCGCTCTTCGCGACGGAGGTAGCCGCCGCCACTGCCGCAGAAAAAGACATCTTCTTGGAGGGATGCGTCATCGGTGGGGGTGTCTTCTCCAAAGCGGTCAAAGCCCATGTCTCCAAAGGTCTTCAAGCTTATATGCTACCTACAACCGCTTTCTGCCTGCGCAACAATCTAGAAGACGTGCGCGCAAGCGGGGTTAAGATCGTGGAATATAAACCGGAGGGCTTCTCCGGCACGTCCATATGGCTGGACGAGCTCAACCTACAGCCATTGGAAACCCTTCTAGAGTCGGTGGGCGAAAGCCTGGAGGAGTTAAGCGCCGCCGGAGTGGCGGTACAGGACCATGGAACCTACCCGCGCGGGGAAAGCAACCGAAAAACCCGCCTCAATTATATGCGCAAAGCCTTATCCGAGGACCCTCGTCTATCCAGCCTGGCTTTCCGCGAGGGGATGGTTCCGGAGCGTTTTCCCCGCATGCAATCGGCCATGCGCAGGTTAAGGGAGCAACTTTCCTGTAAACACCTCCTCGTGATGGACACCGCCCCCGCCGCTGTAAACGGCTGCCTATCCGACGTAAAGGTTAAAAATATGGAGGAGGGGAACCTTCTGCTTATAAACGCTGGGAATGGCCATACTTTGGTTTGTTTGCTTTGCCATGGCAGAGTCATAGCCCTGTTGGAACATCATACCAGATACCTGGAGGCGGCTTCTTTCGCCCATTATCTCGAGCTTTTCTGTTCAGGCAAGGCGAAGGACGAGGATAAGTTTATGGAGAGGGGCCATGGCCTCTTCTACTTGGAAGAACCTCCAGGATTGGAGAGCATCGACCTTATCGCGATAACTGGCCCTCATCGAGAACTCTTGTCGGAGAGCGAGTTGGATATCTATTACCCTTCCCCTGGAGGGGATATGATGATGACCGGCCCTATGGGCATAGTCCAGATTCTCAAATCATCGTTATCCCATTTCTGACTTTTCGCCAATAAGTCATAGTGCTGCGTTTATTGAAAAATTTCTTCATCTCATCGATCATATACTGTTATTGAGTTTCCTCGAGGTATAATCTCAGTCATTATCCGCCTTTGTGACGATTGTCCGATCTTATACTTAATCAATTAAGTCATAAATTATCACGCCCTCTATCAAGGTCAGATTTTCAAGTCTTAGAAACGATGCGGGAAATGTTTATCTCTATTTTAACCTTTATATTACTTCGACTTCTTCTCACTTAGGTCAGGGTTTCAAGTCTTAGAAACGATGCGGGAAATGTTTATCTCTATTTTAACCTTTATATTACTTCGACTTCTTCTCACTTAGGTCAGGGATAACTTTAGGCTCCAGGCGTCCCTCAGCCCAATCTATCTCGGCCAACCTGAACCCGGCCTCTAACCACAATGGATAGGTGGCGAAGATAGCCGCGCTTATGGCGTGGCCACGGGAGGACACCCGCTCATGGTCGAACTTAAAGACGCCTGAGTTGATCATCCAATCTCTCCCCGATTGCGCCCCACACATCTCCCAGATCCACCTGGTCCATCCCAGATTAAAATAGAGGGAAATACTGGTTATGTAGAAAGAAGCCAGCGTCCCTATAGATAGAACGCGATTGACCTTTTTCCGTTTTTCGTCATCTGGCACTAGTTTTTTAGTTAACTTGCCGTACAGCCAACCAAGGGAAAGCAGCCAGGGTCCATCGATAAGGAAGCTATCATAGGGTATCATTGCCATTCTCTCCTTTCTCGAGAATCCAACTATTCTTTAATTTACATTATGTAATAATATCAATTGCGGCCTAACTCATACTATGGCTGTTCGCCAAGCCAGTCGTGCTCCTCAAATACCCTCTCCTTGCCATAATCCAGGTACCTCTTCATATTTTTCATGGCGTCCGCCACGTTCTTCCTTTCAACCGCATCCACCACCGCTTTCTGCAGGCTATAAACTCTCTCGGGCTCCCTGGCGGTAGCTGCGTAGAGATAAAGGAACTCCATGTACACCGGCCTTATGGAGTTGATGAGAAACACATAAAAAATGTTCTTGGTGGATTCCGCCAAGTGGTAGAAGAATTGCAATTCAAGCACCTGGGTATTGACCACCTCCACCGAACTTTTCACTTCGTCGGTCACCGCTCTCAAGGCTTCCAGGTCCCTCTTTTCCCTGCGCATAGCCGCTTTGCTAGCCAGTTCTAAACCCACTACCTCCCTTGCCTCAAACAGATTTTTAATCAAGTGGGGATTGCTCTGCGCTTGAGATAGCAACAAACTGCCCAAAAGTTCGATGCGGGCATGTGAATAATAATCTAAAACTTTTGCCCCATCTCCATGGCGTATAGATAAAAGTCCCAGGCTTTCCAGCTTCTTCAACGCCTCTCTCAAAGTGGTGCGGTTTACTCCGAGCTCAACGGAAAGTTCCCGCTCGGGGGGGAGCCGATCCCCCGGCTTATAGGTTCCGTCGAAGATGCGAGCTTGAATCTCCCTCATTACCTGCTTGGAGGCGGGTTCCCTCTCCTTGGACTTGGCCATTATTCCTTCCCGGGTTAATGAAACAACTTCGTTATTATTGGTTGGACCAATCAACCTTCAAGTTACCATCTTTGTCTTAGGTGGTCAATCCGACTCGAGTCGTGACCTCTATGCAATATTGCGCTCAAACAGCCACTGAAGTAAAGTCTTTCATTATGAAGAATAGAGAAACTCTGAAGGCTCACCTGACCATGGTAGGGGTCTCCATCATCTGGAGCTTCGCCTTCATAGCGATAAAATCGCTTCTTAAGGAGCTGGACTACATCTCCCTGAATATATTCCGCTTCGCCTTTTCCACCCTGGCCTTCATCCCTTTCCTGGTGTTTTATAATCGTAGTTATAGTATGCGCATCAGCCTTCGCGACCTTGGAATATTAACTATACTTGGCGCCTTCAGCGTGCTGGGCTATCACCTCTCCCTCAATTATGGCGCTCAGTTTATTCCCGCCGGCATCACTTCCCTTCTGGCGGGTACCTCTCCTCTTTTCACCTTAATACTAGCTTCGTTGATATTGAGAGAGCGCGCGACTTGGACCCAACTGGTAGGACTGGCTCTTTCTTTCGGGGGATTGGCTATTGTGGTTCTCTTAGGCACGGATGGCGGGGCGGGAAAAGGAAAGTGGGCCGGCGTATTTTTCGTCCTTTTCGCGGCACTTTCTTGGGGAGCTTATACCGTGGGGATGAAACCCCTGGCGGGTCGTCTCAACGCGTTGGAAATCACCGGTTATAGCACTATTCTCGGATTTCTCATGATGCTCCCATTGATCAACAGAGATATGTTCGAACGCCTTTATGCGCTTTCTCCGGGTAATTGGCTTTGGCTTTTATTTCTCTCCTTTGTATGCACTTTTCTTGGGTATTTCCTCTACATGAAATCCCTAGAGGCTATAGAGGCCACCAGAGTGGCCGCTTATCTTTACGCTGTGCCTATCTTCTCACTGATATGGGGCGCGCTTATACTTAACGAACCTATTCGTCTTATTATGCCGCTTGGCGCTTTGGTGGTCATAATCGGTTTAGCTTTGGTGGAAGGTGGAAATAAGTTAACACGGAAGAAACTCGGAAGTAGACAGAGGGATATTTTGCACAAGCGATAAAAGTAATTTAAGAATTTTGTTCTTAGGAGCCATCCTTTAAGTCAATGCCGTATAATAGTTTATCTTTGCGGCCATCATCGTAGAAAAATGCGGCTAAATCAATTATCTCTAGCTAAGATCAAACGTCGTGTTAATTGATAAAAATGGTGACGGTCAACTGATGAAAGGGGGGTTTGGGGCGAGGATCTTACTCAGATGTCTTTAAACCACGAATCGCAAAAACTAATACGCTTCCAGCCAATGAATTTTTCAAACTATAAAAAATAGATTTCTTTCAAAATGTTATAAAATTGAAAAAACGCTTAAGGGGAATTCTTCGACCTTTATGTTTCAATACGCATTTTAGGGGTATTCAAGATAGTATTGAAAACTTATTCCAGAAAAAGAACTAACTTTATGAAGATAAAGTGTAAAAATTTTTTGCCGAAAATTAACGTAAGACTGTCAGATTGTTATCTTAGAAAGGGAGTGGGATAGATGAGCCAACAATCCAAAGCGATAATCGCCGTTATTATGGTCTTGATATTCGTCGGCTCCACCATAGGTTTGGTCTTTACTCTCTCCGCGAAACAAACCGTGGCAAGCAAAGAGGCCAAGCTGGAGGTGGATCTTTACGTCAGGCCAGAGGTAATCACCGGTGCCTACAAGATATACGGGGACAATTCCCAGAACTGGTGGTTGGCCAACACGAAGATAAAAAACACAGGGTCCACCGTGGTGAGAAACTTCAAGATCTCCTACAAGATAGAGGGATACTGCGATTGGACCTCCTCGGAGATCTATCCTCTAATTCTGCCAGGTGAGACCGTTAGGGACTACTGCTGGCCCAACTTCAAGTCATCTGACATGAAGGAGATAACCACCAAGACCCCCGCCGAGTTGACCATGCGCTATGAATATGATGGAATCCCCCAACCCGTGGAAAAACAGGAGAAATTCTTCTTCTTAGGCAAAAACGATTTCATCTGGACTTATATAAAAGATGAGGACCTCTTTACCTTCCAGGATATAAACGATAACTATCCCCTACTGGCCGCATTCGTGACCAAAAACGATGAGACCGTCCAAGCCGTCTCCAAAGCTATAACTGGAGGCCTTGCGCCAGGCGACGATCAGGACACCTATTTAGCTTTAGTGCGAACATTTTACGCCCTGAGAAACGCTGGTATTAAGTATGTCTACGAACCGGCGGTGCTGGAAGCTAAGACCTTCGGGCAGTACATCCAGTATCCGGCGGATACCATAAATAGAATGGCGGGGACCTGCATGGACTTGGCTATACTCTTTTGCGCTCTGCTGGAGGCGGTAAGCATAAGGACCTTTATCTTCCTGATTCCGGGACACGCCATTCCCGCCGTCTATCTTCCCGATAGTGGGGACATACTGCCCATCGAATCCACGTTCATGGACGTGGAGTTCGTACATACTCACTATAGCGGGGTGAGCCCGGAGGTAAGCGCGGACGAATGCATAGATATATCCATAGATATTATTTTAAAATACTTAAAAGAGGGGGAGTGCGTCATGGTGGACGTGGAAGAGATGTGGCAAAGCGGGGTGGTGCCATCATGGTAAGGAAATTTGTTTTCGGCTTTAAGCGTAGTGCCCTCAGCCTCCTAGCCTTGGCCTTTCTCTCAGCCCTGCTTCTGGCGTTCACCTGGGGAGGCGATGCGCAAGCCAAGGGCATTCGGGGAGCAGATACGGTTCTGGACGAGGAACTGACCATCGAAATCGACGCGTTGGGCAACGCTCATTATGTCGACGTTCTCAAATACGACCGTTCCTGGTTCAACAGTTATGCCTATATATTCGAGAAATACCCCTTCCTGCTCTCCCGGCGCTACCGTTCGGAATCTAATATCCGGGACACGGAGAACTTCAGCGCCCAGGTTGACAGGGCGAACTTCGCCATCACCGTCACCTTCGACACCAAAGGAGAAGTATACAATATGGGGGACTACTGGATACTTTTTGGCTTCCCGGAAAAGCCTAAATTCGAAAGGGAAGGTGAGTTAATCTTCGAGAGCGAAGGGAGCATGAATAACGAATACACTCTCTATGACACCATGCACGTGAACACAACCACCATAGTCAAACTCCCCCCCGGAGCTAAGAACGCCAAGTATAACGAGTCTAAGAAGGGCGTCACTTACGAACTACCCTACGTTGCACCCCCAACCTCATCCAGCGTGCTTGCCAGCAACAAAGCGCTATTTACCGCTCTTTTCCTAGCACTCATGCTGGGGAGTCTAGCTACAGGCGTCTTCGTTCTGCTAAGGGGCAAGGGAATAAGGCCTATGCCCGCCCCTGCAGTTCCCACCTATCCAGCGGGTACGACGCCAACCCCTCCCCAAGCGAGCACTCCGCCGACAACAGTCCCACCCGCTCCTTCGGTTTCACCGCCACCTATAGAGGCGGAAGCGGGCTATTGCAAATTCTGCGGGGAAAAGCTTAAGCATAAAGACGCTAAATTCTGCTCCCATTGTGGCAAAAGCCTAATCTGAACGTATTCAACGCAAATGAAGGGGATGGCAAGCGCGCCTTCCCCTTCATTTTA
>JACVIX010000140.1 GCA_015711725.1 Candidatus Geothermincola primus
GAATGGAGACTATGGGAGCGAGGCCTGGGGGTAAAAGACGATATTGAAGTCCTTGATCAGGCTAAGCATAGGTGGATAAGAAGAACGATGTAGGAGAAAATTTGTCCGGGAGAGGGGGTTAGAAATATGGACATAAAGGAGGCGGAGAAGAAGGCGCGAGATCTGAGGGATCAGCTAAATTACCATAACTACCGGTATTATGTCCTGGATGACCCGGTCATCTCCGATTTTGAATACGACCAGATGATGAGGGAGCTGAGAGAGATCGAGGAGCGATTTCCAGAGCTAATCACCCCGGATTCTCCCACCCAAAGAGTGGGAGCCCCGCCTGCCGAGGCTTTTCGCCCGGTGCTCCACCGGGTTCGGATGATGAGCTTGGACAACGTGTTCGACCAAGAGGAGCTGGAAGCTTTCCTTACCAGGGTGGAGCGCCAGGAAGGAAAACTGGATTATGTATGCGAGTTAAAGATAGACGGCGCGGGAATCGCCCTCACCTATGAGGAAGGGGTATTCATCCAGGGAGCAACTCGTGGGGACGGGACCACTGGGGAAGACATCACCGGGAACTTGCGCACCATCAGATCCCTTCCTCTAAAATTACAAGGTGAAAATATTCCACGAACCCTGGAGGTTCGAGGCGAGGCTTTCATGCCCAAGAAGTCATTTGAGGACCTTAACCGCAAGAGAGAGGAGGAAGGGCTTCCTCTTTTCGCCAATCCCCGTAACGCCGCCGCGGGGTCCTTAAGGCAGCTGGACCCCAAGATAACTGCGCAACGCCACCTGGATCTGCTCATCTACGAATTGGGATACGTAGAGGGGATGGAGGGAGTAGCCATCCGGTATCATCACCAAGCGCTGGAAATGCTTCGCCTTTGGGGTTTTCCTGTAAACGACAAGTGGGTGAAGGCATCCAGCGGGGAGGAGATTATGGAGTTCTGCAGGGAATGGCAGGAAAAGAGGGACGAGCTGCCTTATGAGGTTGATGGAGTGGTGATCAAGGTGGATAGTCTTGCCGCGCGGGAACGGCTGGGAGCAACCACCAAGGCTCCGCGTTGGGCTATCGCCTACAAGTTTCCAGCGGAGGAGAAGATAACCAAACTTAGAGACATCGAGATCAACGTGGGAAGGACGGGCGCGCTCACCCCCACGGCGTTGCTGGAACCGGTGCTGGTGGGAGGATCCACGGTGTCCCGTGCCACCCTGCATAACGAGGACGAGATTAGGCGCAAGGATATAAAGATTGGGGACTGGGTTTTGGTGCACAAGGCGGGTGAGGTGATTCCGGAGATCATCAAACCCATCGTGGAGCGGAGAGACGGGAGTGAGAGGGAATTCGTCATGCCGGACCGTTGTCCCGCCTGCGGGGCTGTGGTGCATAAACCCCCGGGAGAGGTAGTGGCCCGCTGTCCCAATATCGACTGTCCAGCTCGACTCTTTGAGAGCATCCTCCATTGGGCTTCTCGAGGCGCCATGGATATCGAGGGGTTGGGGCCAGCTATTATCACTGAGTTAATGGAAAAGGGTTATGTGCGCACCATAGCCGATCTCTATTCCCTCACCGACGAGCAACTCTATACCCTGACCAATTTCAAGGACAAGGCAGTGGCCAACCTTAGGAGATCCATAGAGGCGAGCAAAGATCGGCCCCTTTCCAGGTTGATCTTCGGATTGGGAATTCGGCATGTGGGTTCTCACGTGGCTGAGGTGCTGGCGAAGAGGTTCGGCTCCATGGAGAATTTAAGAAACGCCTCCTTGGAAGAGCTAGAGGAGACGGAAGAGATCGGGCCCACCATCGCCGATAGCGTGCGCACCTTCTTCGAAGAGCCCCGTAATTTGGAGCTTTTAAACCAGCTAGAGGAGGCGGGACTGCGCATGAAGGAGGAGATAAAGGAAGAAATCTCCACCCTAACAGGGCTCAACTTCGTGCTCACTGGGGCGCTATCCCGTTGGACCAGGGAACAAGCCAAAGAGGCCATCGAGTCTAGAGGGGGGAGGGTAACCTCTAGTGTGAGCAGAAAGACGGATTACGTGGTGGTGGGTGAGGATCCCGGCAGTAAATATGAAAAAGCTAGGGAACTGGGGATTAAGACTTTAAACGAAGAAGAGTTTGAGGCGTTATTGCAAGAAGGGCCATAAAGCAGAGGATTGTCCGCTAGTAAGATGTAGCCCGGTTTTTTAGGAATCGAGGCGTTTCAAAGTAGGTAATAAAGGCAAGCTACCTGGTATAAGCGCTTGGCACAAGCTTTCGTGGTAGAATTATCAAAGATTTATCGGACGCTTGACTATGAACGATCGGTTTAACCCTATTTCCATGACGGGAGCGTGAGAAGATGGAAACTTTCGACGTGGACCATGTGGCTTGGTTGAGCAGGCTAGAACTGACTCAGGAGGAGAAGGAACTATTCGGGAAACAGCTGAAACAAATACTGGACCACGCGGAGGTAATCAAATCGGTAGATACCTCGGGGATTTCGCCCACCTATCACCCCATCCCTTTAAAGAATGTAATGCGGGAGGATGTGATACTTTCTTCCTTATCTCAGGAGGAGGCCCTTTCCAACGCGCCGCAGCGAGAAGGGGGAGCATTCGTGGTCCCTAGGATTATGTGAGAAAAGGAAAATGATGTTGAATCTTTGCATGAAAATTGAAGTTCTGTAAAAAGTGAGTAATGGCGGATTGCGTATGGAGGAATCGACGTCTTGAACACGGGTTGGTTGTATCTTTTAAACGCACTCATTTATCTCTTAATATTTTTTTTCGTTCTCAGGTTTAAGGGGAAGAGGGGAGAGCCTTACCAGTGGTTTTCCGCCTCCCTGCTTTTAGGGTCTGCCGCCGCTATTTTTATCTTTTTTTCCCGAATTTCCAGCGATTCGCTCATCGGCCTTTCTTTCTGGATTGCGGGCAGCTGTTTCGCTTCCGCTCATATACTATCTATCTTTTTCTTCGCAAGATCCTTCACCAAGGGTAATGACTTTTTCCTCTTGATCTGGTCCATGCCATTCCTTTTTAACTTGTCTTTTTTCTTGGTGGCGGGAGGTCGGGTATCCATGTACTCCGATGGAATATGGAGGTACGATTTCGGCAACCAGGCGATGATCTTTCCGAATATGATCTTAGCTTTCTACGCGTTGTTAAGCATATATTATCTTTTCAGACTCTACCTGGATTTGCGTAAAGGGGACGAGCCGGTTTTCCAAAAGGCCGCTGGTATTTTGCTTATAGCCCTTTTGATCATGTTCCTGGGCAACGCTATCAGCCCCCTCCTAAAATATTTTATAAGTTACAGGATTCCCCTTTCTGAGGTATCCGTCACCGTGGGGGCTTTGATCATCGCCCTAGATCTGTCCTGGATGGGGATAAGAACTAAAAAAACTTGAGGCATATGAGATAAGGAGATGGCGAGGAGAAAGAGGAAGATATGGAATTGTGCGATCTAACCGCGTGGCAGGGAATGGATATGGTCTCCAGGGGTGAAGCGAAGGTCTCGGAGATCCTGGAAAGCGTGTTGAAAAGGATCGACCAAGTAGAGGAAAAGGTGAGATCTTTCATCACCCTCACCCCGGATTTGGCTTTAAGGGAAACGAAAAGACTGGACGAGAAAGTGGGAAAAAGTGAGGAGTTAGGCCGCACTGGGGGCATCCCTCTGGCGGTGAAGGACGTGCTCTGCACCAAAGGGGTAAGAACCACCTGCGCCTCCCGCATCTTAGAGAATTATATCCCCGTTTACGACGCAACGGTGATCGACAAGCTAAAAAGGGAAGACATGGTTATGGTGGGAAAGACCAACATGGACGAGTTCGCCATGGGTTCTTCCACGGAGAATTCCAGTTTCGGTCCCACTAGCAATCCCTGGGACCTTACCACCGTGCCCGGTGGCTCCAGCGGGGGGTCCGCCGCTGCGGTGGCTGCGGGAGAGGCCATGTGGTCATTAGGCAGCGATACCGGGGGTTCCATACGGCAGCCGGCTTCTTTCTGCGGGGTGGTGGGCATGAAGCCTACCTACGGACTGGTATCCCGATACGGATTGGTGGCTTTCGCTTCCTCTTTGGATCAAGTGGGTCCCATCACAAAAGATGTTCGGGATTGCGCTCTGCTCATGTCCATTCTGGCGGGGCACGACCCTCTAGACAGCACCTCGCTTCCCGGGGAGCCTCCCGATTATCTGTCTTCGCTTCGTGAAGATATCCGGGGATTGAAATTAGGCGTGCCTGAGGAGCTCTGGGGCGAGGGCTTGGCGCCAGGGGTAAGGGCCTGCGTGGAAAGTGCGTTAAGACTTTTAGAGGAGCTTGGCGCGATGGTTGAGTTCACCTCCTTACCCAGCTTGAAATACGCTCTATCCGCCTATTATATTATCGCTCCCGCGGAGGCAAGCTCCAACCTAGCTCGTTACGACGGGGTGCGCTACGGATACAGGTCTGAGGAGAGCGAAGATGTCATGGAGATGTACAGTCGCACTCGGGCGCGAGGGTTCGGCCAGGAGGTAAAGAGAAGAATCATGCTGGGAACTTACGCTTTGAGTGCCGGATACTATGAGGCATATTATGGACAAGCGCAGAAGATTCGCACCCTCATCGTTCGAGATTTTCAATCCGCTTTCCAGCGATTCGACCTGTTGGTAAGCCCCACCTCACCCACCACCGCGTTCAAGCTGGGGGAAAAGGTGGACGATCCACTTTCCATGTACCTTTCGGATGTATGCACCATTCCCGTGAACCTGGCGGGAATCCCCGCAATCAGTATACCCTGTGGACTGGACCAAGGTATGCCTGTGGGCATTCAATTCATTGGCAAAGCGCTGGACGAGGCGACTGTCTTACGGGCGGCTTACTCTCTGGAGAGAGCCTTGGATAGAAGATTCCTCCCACCACTTATCGCGGAGGCAGGTGAGAGCTGATGAAGTATGAAACCATCATCGGTCTGGAGATTCACGTGGAGCTGAAGACCGCCTCCAAGATGTTCTGCGGTTGCGATGCCAGTTTTGGGGGGGAGCCTAACAGCAAGACATGTCCCGTGTGCCTGGGTTTACCAGGGGTGCTTCCCGTGCTAAACCGGAAAGCGGTTGAGCTAGCTACTCGCTTCGCCTTAGCCTTGAATTGCCAGATAGCGCCGTATTCCATATTTCACCGCAAGAATTATTTTTATCCGGATATGCCCAAGAACTACCAGATATCCCAATATGATCTACCCCTGGGAGTGGGGGGACATTTAAATCTGGAGATGGATGATTATGTGACTCGCATTGGAATAACCAGGGTGCACCTGGAGGAAGATACCGGAAAATCCATTCACGTGGGAGGAAGCGGGAGGATTCATGGTGCCGACTATAGCCTTGAGGACTTCAACCGGGCTGGCGTTCCCTTGATGGAGATAGTCACCGATCCTGACCTCCGCAGCCCGGAGGAAGCTCGCGAATTCATGCAGGAGTTAAAAGGCATTCTGGAGTATCTGGAGGTTTCTGATTGCAAAATGGAGGAGGGGAGCCTGCGCTGCGACGCGAATATATCCCTTCGCCCCGTGGGAAGCGAGGATTTGGGGGTAAAAACGGAGGTGAAGAATATGAACTCCTTCCGTTCCCTCTATCGCGCTTTGGCCTATGAGGAGAACCGGCAGAGAGAATTGCTGGAAAATGGGGGGCAGGTGGTGCAAGAGACGCGCCACTGGGACGAGGACTCTGGAGTTACTTCCCCCATGCGCACCAAGGAGTACGCATACGATTATCGCTATTTCCCCGAGCCAGATCTGGTGCCACTGGAGTTGGACAAGGATTTCGTGGAGAAGATGCGAGGGACCATTCCCGAGCTACCCGCGGCGAAGCGTAAGAGGCTCATCACTGATTTAGGTTTGCCTATATACGACGCTCGTACCCTCACTTCCAGCAAAGCGATGGTGGATTTCTTCGATCGAGGGATAAAAGCAGGAGCTGATCCCAAGAAGCTATCCAATTGGATGTTGGGGGAGCTTTCCGCTTATCTTAACGCCAACGGCTTGGATATAGGAGACATAAGGACCACACCGGAACAGCTTGCGGAGATGATCCACCTGATCGACAAGGGAACTATAAGCGGAAAGATGGCAAAAGATATATTCGAGGAGATGCTCAATACGGGAAGGGGAGCCAAGGAGATAGTGGAAGAAAAGGGCTTGCTGCAGATCAGTGACGAGGAGGAGCTGGAGAGGATTGTCGAGGGGGTTATCCAATCCCATCCCAACAGTGTGGAGGATTTTATGAAAGGAAAGGAGAAAGCCCTAGGCTTTCTGGTGGGGCAGGTGATGAAAGAAACCGAGGGACGTGCCAACCCCACCTTGGTGAACCAATTGTTGAGAAAAAAACTCCAGGCGGGAAAGGATTAGGCGGAGGCGACAAAGTTACATATCGTAAATTAATTAAACACGATTAATGGTAAGAAGAAAGGGCGAATGGAAATAGAAATTCGGCAGAGAGCGGGGTGAGACAATGTTGGACATGTTGATAAAGCGGGGAAAGGTAGTGGATGGAACCGGAGCTAGGGCGCAGGTGGCGGATGTCGCAGTCAGTGACGCGAAGATCGTGGAGGTGGGAGATCTACCCGAGGCGGAGGCCCGTATTACTATAGATGCTTCCGGCAAGGTGGTCTGCCCAGGTTTTATAGACATTCACACTCATAATGATCTCTATGTCATTCGGGACAATTATAAGGAGTTGTTCGGGCCTTATCTTAGGCAGGGGATCACCACTTGCGTAGTGAATAACTGCGGGTGGTCGGTATCCCCCTGGTTGCCCGATAACTCCAGACTTATGCTTACCACCTTGAACAGCATAGGGGTTCCCGCAGATTTCCAGCCCCAATGGGAGACCCAGAAAGAATTTCACCAGTACTTGGTTTCAAGGGGAATGCCTATAAATTTCATTCCCCTGGTGGCCCATGGCCCCATACGTATTGGGGTAATGGGAGAAAACGCCCGCTTCTCCACTGAAGGTGAGCTTGAGAGGATGAAACAATTAGTGGCGGAGGGGATGGAGGCGGGTTGCGTGGGTTTCTCCACTGGGCTTACCTATTTTCCCGGTGTCTACGCCCACACCGACGAGATCGTGGAACTGGCTAAGGTGAGCGCGGGTTACGGTGGGCGCTACGTTACTCATGTGCGCGGGCACTGCAACACCTATGACCGGGCCGTCCAAGAAGCCATCGAGATTGCCCGGCGCAGCGGCTCCGCTCTACAGCTATCCCATGTCTTCTCCGTGCCTTACCTAGGGCCCCTGGCCGACCTACTCTACCATCTAGTGGGGCTTATCGAGAAGGTAAACAGCGTGATACCTCTCCCTGGCATACCCAATGGAGTTTTGAAGAAAGCCATGACTTTGGTGGACCAAGCTCTTGAGGATGGAATGGACGTCGGCATGGACTTCATCCCCTACGTTCTGGGTAATACCACAGTGACTCAGCTCTATCCCCCCTGGGCCAATATGGGGGGAACGGAGGGGCTGCTGCGCAGGCTGGCGGATCCTCGGGAGAGGGAAAAAATAAAACATGATATAAGAAACCTTAAACCCAAGTGGCCCCACTGGGAGGAGGGCTCCTGGTCGGATAATTATATAAAAGCTATCGGTTGGAAGATGCTCTACATCCTTTCCGTGGGAAGCGCGAAGAACAGCTACATGGAAGGAAAGAGGGTGGTGGAGTTGGCTAAGGGGTCGGGCAAGGACTATTTCGACTGGCTGGCCGACCTGGTCCTGGAAGAGCGGGGGGCTGTGACCTATCTATTCGGTCTGCCGCCCCGGAACTGGACGGAGAAGGTCTTCACTCGGGTGCAGGATCATCCTCAGCTATCCGTGGGCTCTGACGTGGTCTGGCCCGAGAGAGGCTCGCCTCCTCAATCCGCCTACGGATGTTTCGTGCGCATCCTAGAGCACTATGTCAAGGAGCTTAAACTCTACACGCTGGAAAACGCGATATACCGCTGCACCGGCTTGTCCGCCTTTCGTTTTGGATTAAAAGACCGTGGAGTGATCAGGGCGGGAGCCTTCGCCGATCTGGTGGTTCTTGATTTCGATAGTATTCGCGACAACTCCACTTTCGATGATACCGAACATCCCCCAGATGGCGTGGATTATGTGATAGTTAACGGAAAAGTGGTGGTGGACCGGGGAGATTATCTGCCTGAGGTGATGGCGGGACAACTTCTGACCAAAAGTTAAGGTTAAGTAATAGAGGGACTCGCTCGAGACGTGGTGAACAAGATATATGATCTTTAACCAAGTATTTTACCCAGTGCCTGTTCGCCAAATCATCGGCGGTGGCAGTTTTTTGCCTTTTCCTGGTTGCCGTTTGCTGAAACATGTGCTCTTCAATCAGCGGATATTACATAAACTCTAGCGACAAAGCCACTCGGTTTCAGAATTATATCGGAATGCGGGTCCAGCCGTCGTACAAATGTCCCTTCTGCTTTAAAGCCCTATATAGAGCTTTTATGCGTTTTCAAGTCCAGGTCTCGTGATGACGTCCGTTCTATCCCCGTGAAAGAATATACC
>JACVIX010000141.1 GCA_015711725.1 Candidatus Geothermincola primus
GGACCGGTGGTTTGGTTATCGGTGAACGGGTAAAATTAGAGTCTTTCGTGCCACTGAAAAGAGGAGGTACCGGCAGCCGTTCCGAGTCGGACATTCATCCTAACTTCCTGCCAGACATGTTAGAGAGCGGCACCCTGAACGCCATCGGCATTGCGGGTCTAGGGGCGGGAGTAAACTTCCTTCTGGATTTAGGAGTGGAGGAGATTCGCCGCCATGAGTTGAGGCTCTTCTCCCGTCTCTGGATGGGACTGGAATCCATCCCCGAGATAGTCCTTTACGGAAGAAGAAATCCCGAGGAGGGGCTTGCCACCATCTCTTTTAATCTGAAAGGTCTGATGCCCTCTCAAGTGGGAGTAGCCCTCGATGACGATTATGCTATTATGAGCAGAGTGGGACTGCACTGCGCTCCCAACGCTCACCGGACCATTGGCACCTTCCCTCAAGGCACGGTCCGCTTGAGCATCGGTTATTTCCTTACTGAATCCCAGATAGATTACGTGGTGGAGGCGGTGGATGAAATCGCGAGAAAAGCGTCGCGGAAAAAGCGAAAGTGATGGAAAAGCCGTGGTGCTCTTTCACTCCTCCAACTACGCCATCAGGGCGGAAAAGCTGGCAAAAAGGGAACGTATAGAAGTAAAACTTATCCCCATACCCAGGCATTTAAGCTCTGACTGCGGTATATGTTTGCTATTAGCCCAGGATGATATGGAAAGGGTCAAGAACCTTTTACTTTCCGAGAATGTGAGCTATGACCGTATAGAGTTAATTTGATCAATGGTTATTGGGTTAAGAATTCACGAGCGACTTGGGGCTAACAACTCGTTCGTGTGTATGTGATAATCTGGCGAAAAGGGAGATTCGCTTACGCCACGAGGTCGCAGCTGCGTATGACGAAGCCGAGGGCTCTCGCCCCCGGCTTTCTCGCTGGAGCGGGTCACGGGGATCGAACCCGCGACCTCGAGCTTGGGAAGCTCGCGCTCTGCCAACTGAGCTAGACCCGCTCTCTAAATTTCCTTAAATAATTATAGTATGGGAATGTGGGATTTGTTAAGTTTGTTGTGCTAAGACTTCAAAAAAGATATCTCTAGCTTGCACTTCGGCCAGGGCTCTCATCCCCACAAAGCAAAAGCCACTTTTTAATCGCCGATTAATAAAGTCTTAAATAAACGTCTTCTTTCCCCAAGGACCGAGGAAAGCTCCCTTTAATTTCACGCTACCATCAGCCAAATCATGCGTCGTGGAGGTTTAAATATATTTTTACTATATGTAAAATTTAGCAAGTCTTGATTTCCCGTTAGCGAGAAGGAGCAGCCTCCTTGTCGCTCTTGCGCAAATTTAAAACCGAGACTCATAAGTTTTCCCGAGGAGAATCCCCGACAACCCACCCCTTACGTAGTTTTTCGATTCTTTTAGAGATTTCTCCATCGGAGGGGGAAAGCTCCAACGCCTTGAGATAATCTTTTTCCGCCGCCTCCCGATTACCCAGGGCTAAGTAGACATCCCCTCTCCACACGTAGGTGGAGGGGATCAGGGGTTCAAGGTTTATGGCTCGGGACAAATCATCCAGCGCATGTTTGTATTCTCCTCTTTTCCACAGAAGGCGCCCTCGGTTTACGTATACCAGATAGATATTGGGATCGAACTCCAACGCTTTGGTATACTCGAAGATGGCGTCGTCGATCTTGCCTTCCGCGCTGTGAATGGAAGCCAGATTTAGGTGGGATACCGCCAGGTGCATGTTGAGCACCTCCAGCTCCTCCATGGCGAACTCTCCTCGTTGTTCTAACATCTCGTCCTCCCTGTCCGGTGAAAATTATATTTTTCTGGCATCTGATTGAAAAGGTCATACCGGTATTATTCTAAAATCCTTTCGACATGAGCGGGGGAGAAAATGATAGGCATTTAGGGGGATTTTTTATAAATTTTTCCGCTAAATTTTCTTAAAAGCCGGCGCTCGATCATCGCTTCAACCGCGCCTCTCGTCAAAATAGCGATTGTTTTCTAAGAATGGATATCTCGCAATTCGTGATAAATCGATTTTCCATATCGCCTTTGTTTGATTTTCCATATCTTCAGTCCGCAAGTGATGAAAAAAACCTGTGGGTGACGCGGCATGCCCGCCACACTCCGGAGGAATGAGTGCGCCGTTTCTTTTCGAGGCCACAAGGCCAATCGAGCATGAAGCAGAGAGGCGCGACGAAGAAATCTCACGCTCCTTTAACCCACAGCGATCCGAATGAAAGCCAGTTTTCAAAGCAAAATACAAAGTGAAATGTCCTTGAGTTATAATAACAGCGTGTCGATTCGATCATGAACAGCGACGCTCCTGAAATAGGGAGAGGTGTAGGGATGGCTCCGGAGGATAATTACTGGAATCGGCGGATGGAAACCTTATCTCGGGAGGAAATTTCTTCTCTCCAGTTGAAAAAGCTCCGCGGTATTTTGGAGATCTGCTCCCACAGCCCTTATTATCGCAGGATCTTCAAGGAAGAAAAGATCGATCCTTCACGCATAGAGGACTTCGACGACCTTCGACGCATACCCTTCACCGACAAAAATATATTGAGGGAGAATCCCTCCACGGATTTTCTCGCCGTCCCCCGGGAGGAGATCATCCGCCTCCATTCCACCTCTGGAACTACCGGTCAAGCCATCGTGATCTACTACACTAGATCGGATATCCAGACTTGGGCGGAGATGATCGCCCGCTGCATGTACATGAATGGGGTGCGCCGGGGGGATGTGTTCCAGAACATGATCGGCTACGGACTTTTCACTGGGGGACTGGGTTTCCATTACGGTGCTGAGCTTGTGGGCGTTCTAACCATCCCCTCTGGGGCGGGCAATAGCCGGCGACAGATTCAATTGATGCGAGAGCACGGGACTACGGTAGCCCACGTCATTCCCAGCTACGCCCTCCTGCTCACCGAGGTCTTCGAGGAGATGGGATTAGATCCCCGCGAGGACACTAACCTGCGCATTCTCTTCATCGGAGCGGAACCCCATTCTGAGGACATGCGCCAGCGTATAGAGGAGATTTACGGGGTGGACGCCTATAACTCTTATGGGCTTACCGAGATGAATGGTCCAGGGGTCGCTTTTGAATGCCCCCATAAGCAAGGGATGCACTTATGGGAAGATCACTACATTCTCGAAGTAATCGATCCCCAAACTTTAGAGAGAGTTCCCGAGGGCGAGGAAGGGGAACTGGTGCTTACCACTTTGAGTCGGGAGGGTATGCCCATACTACGCTACCGTACACGGGATCTCGCAAGCGTCATCCCGGGAGAATGCCCGTGCGGGAGAAAGCACCGGCGAATTTCCCGAATTAAGGGGCGCTCCGACGATATGTTCATCATCAAAGGGGTAAATGTGTTCCCTCTCCAAGTGGAGGAGGTGCTAATGAAGACGCTGGGAGTGGGCTCTAATTATCAGATCCATCTGGAAAGGGTGGGGGTGAGAGAAGAGATGAAGGTTCTGGTGGAGGTCACCGGTGAACTCTGGCACGGCAATCCCAGCGAGCTCAGAGCTCTTCAAGAGCGCATCCGAGAGAACCTGCGCAGCGCCATCCTGCTCACACCGTTAGTGGAGCTGGTGGAAGCGGGGTCTATCACCAAGAGCGAGGGTAAAGCGGTGCGGGTAGTCGATAAGAGAGGAAATTTTTGAGAATGAGGGGGAAGAGGATATGGCTCACCAGATAAACGTTTTCGCTCAGAACAAGCCGGGAAGATTAGAGCATCTGACTAAGACTCTTCTGGAAGCAGGCATAAACATCCGAGCTATCACCATAACCGGGATGGAGGATTTCGGCGTGGTAAAGCTACTTGTGGACAGCCCTGAAAAGGCTTACCAGGCTCTGATAAAAGAAGGCTTCACCGCTTATATGAAGGAGATCATCGCGGTGATCATGCGGGACCAGCCTGGGGGGCTTCACGAGATATGCCAAGCCATGGGAACTCGGGGCATTAACATAGAAGACGCCTACGGTTTCGTGATACAGGAGATGAAGACGGCACTGCTGGTGATGGAGGTGGAAAAGATCCCCGAGGCAGAGAAAGTGCTGGTGGATTCGGGGTTCAAGGTGCTCTCGGATGAGGAACTTTATCAGATATAGCCCGAGGGAGCCGAGATCTGATTGGGCAGGAACCAGTAGGGTGATGCTCATTCATACGGGAATCCCTTAAAGCCCATGGGCAAGCTAAAATAATATCATGTAAATCATATATTAACTTGGCTTATATCCGTTCCCAGGCTAGAACGAGCGAGTCAGGATTAACTTAGATTCGATAGAGTTCTTTCCATGGGACAGGTAATCGAGAAGGCGAAGTCCTTGGTTGACGTAACGTTTTCAATATTCGAATTACCCGCGAGAACAAGGAGGGTAAAGTGGAGAATCCCGTAATAACAAGGATAGAGAAAGCGAAAGGAAGAGAAACGGTCCCCAATCCCTGGCCTGCGAGCACGTCCTTCACGGTCACTGGGGCACTGGCGATCCCAGGAATAATGGGCATCTACGCCTTGGCAAAGAAAGCGCCCCGCAGGCTTCCCTTGCAGTTAAGCTTTTGGGTGGCGCTCACTACCGCGCTCAGAAGGTTTATCTGCGCACGCTGCGATTACTACGGGGAGTACTGCTCCACTTTGATGGGGAAATGGACCGCCCTCTTTCTTGAGCGAGAGAGCGAGCCCCTGGAGACCGCGGGATTCTACTGGGACGCCATCCTGGGAGCTTGCATTATCCTCTATCCCCTACCCCAAGCATTTAAAATATCGTGGAAATTCGCTGTAGTCTACCTGGCATCTTGGGTTGCCGCCCTTGCCCTTTTCAACCAACTTGCCTGCAGTATCTGTCCCATTCAGGCTTGTCCTATGCCCGGAAGGGGAAGAGGCAGAGGGGGAAATGAGTCTTAAAGCCCGCTTCCCACTTCCCGATTCGAAGAAAGCGGGGACCGGGAAAATCCCCCGGTCCCATTATTTTACTTTATGTAAATATTACTTAAGGCTCTCGATGAAGGTATCCACGTCTATGGCTGGGAAGGTCTGAATGCGCACGGTCCCCCTAGAAGCCAGCTGCACCGATATCTTGGCGATGGTAGAGTTGTCGGGGGCTTCCACCACATTGATGAAATCATAGGGACCTAGGATCACATACTGAGCGACCACTTTGCCCCCCATCGCCTCCACGTCCTTGTTCACTTCCTTGATGCGATCGGGGTTTTTGGTCAGGGTGGCGCATCCCTCATCGGTTAACCTGCTGAGCATGACGTAAGTAGCCATCTCTTTCCCTCCTTTCTGTTCTTTTTATTCTCGTTTATTTCTAGTAAATCTCTTATTACCCGAAAAAAAAGGTTCTAAACATCCGGCAGCGAAGCCGCCTTTTACTGAATCCCATCTTAGGGACAACCTAGTCTTTCCACTCATGGAAAATCTTTAACCCACTTGAGACGCCGTCATTCGCTCTCCGAGGAGTCGCGAGTTTCAAGGCGACCATGAGCCGCTCTCGGGTAAAATGAGAGTGAACTTAGCACTCGCGAAAGGACAGTTCAATTTCAAGGAAAGGCGTGCAACTCCACCTCCTGTTTGATAAGGATGAAGTTTCCCTGGAGAGGTTCCTTTTCCTGGCTCAGCCAAGATCCGCAGTTGTAGACCTCAAGCTTTTCGCTTCCCAATTTG
This sequence comes from Candidatus Geothermincola primus, assembly GCA_015711725.1. GTDB lineage: Bacteria > Actinomycetota > Geothermincolia > Geothermincolales > Geothermincolaceae > Geothermincola > Geothermincola primus. Next base: position 5,671 of record JACVIX010000141.1, read on the forward strand.
ATCTTCCCCACACCGGCGCGATGGGTGTGCCCAAAGATAAATATCTGGGGGATATACCCAGGATAGAGCTGACCCAACATGTGCTCAATCTCTTTTGAGTTATCGTCGACGGTGGAGAAGCGGCGTGGGCTCTGGCTGCCCTCCACGCTTATCATGAAAAACTTTGCCAGGGCGCGGAAAAGCCGATAGAAAGAATGAGCCCTCTCGGAAAGCTCGGGAACCCTACCCAATAGATAAAGGGTTTCAAAAAAGGGGGCGTTGCGCAACTCGATATCCAGCGCGCTTACCCCCTTCACCCGTTTTAGCGCCAACCGGGCTAGCCAGGCGGTCTTTGCCCACCAGAAACGGGAAGCGAAGAAATCCAGCTGGTGCCCATGAGTGAGCATCATGGTTTCCTTTCCCCGCCGGATGAGATGAAAGGGATATTTAAAACGCAGGGTCACCTGAGGGGAAATTTCCAACGTTCTCCGCATATTTGGGCTCTCTTTCTCCCAAAGGGGGGAGGGAAAGCGAGCTAAACCCCCCCTCTCGTCTTTCTCATCGGTAAACCTGTACTCGCTTGAGGAAAAGTAGATATGATGATCGTGATTACCGCAGAGGACCGTAATGCTTTCCAATCCTTCGAGAGCGGAAAGCATTCTAAAGAACATACGGCTCTTATCCACCGCGGTTGCCAGGTCGGTCTTCCAGAGGTCCCATATGTCCCCAAGAAGGATTACCTGTTGTATCCGACCTTCCTTCTCCAACCGATCGTAGAGGCGCTCTAGAACCTTTACCTCTTCGAGCAAGGCTCCATCCTCGCCGAAGTGAGCGTCGGACAACACCAAAGCGCTGGGATAAGAACTCGCCATAGCCATTACCTTAGAACACAACTCAGCTCGCGCCGGATAAGATCCTATCGATATTGTTCTTAAAAATATATTCCATGCACGATTCAAGAAACCTGTGAAACTCCTCTGGCAGTTCAATAATTATCAATATTTTCATGGAATATTCATCAATTTTAGGTTATTAATTTTACATTTTTAATAATATTATCCCCAAAATAGTAAAAAGGTTTTGTCAAAGATTGCCCATCCAGAAACATAATCTTTAGAAAATAATAATGCAGTGCAACAAACTGTAAGCCCTTCAAAGATTGCCGCCGAATTAAAAGAAATTAAGCGCCTCGTTAGTTATTTTCCCTCTATTTAGAGATAAAAAATTTTTCCCTTAGCATTGACTTATCACGCCAAACCTTCGCGGTAATATCATTGAAAAGAAAATATAAACGATTATTGGCCATTTAATTTTTTTAATTACTGCGTCGATATATACATAACATGCTTAAAGCGGGAAGGCATCTAGAAAATACTGAAGAGGTAAGTTTAAAAGTTGAATCCGTCTACTATATGTTCATGATGGCCATAAAAGATCATTAAATTTTAAAGACTTAAAGATTGTGCGCAAAGACAAAAAACAATACGGTCAGTGATCATATTGATATATCGTTATTGTCTCAATATTGAATTCAATTACAATGTGTAAAAAGGTAAGGGAAAGATGAATGGCGATAAGGAGCAATCAGACTCAAGAGAAAGCATGGTTAAGAGGCGATCCAGGATCCTTTATCAAATCACCGTCATGATAATATCCGTTTTCGTTTTAGCGGGGCTGATATCGTTTTTCTTTTTCCGGGGTTCACAGAACAATCTCGCGGAAAAGAGCAAGGAAAAGCTCATAGAGACTGAATCCATGGATTTCTCCAGTACCTTTGATGTGGTCACCGAATATGTAATCTCCGGATTTAAGACATCCGACGTTACTTGGGACATTCAGGACTTTATTAACAAAATTATGAAAAAGATTATCACCAGACCTCAGATGCAATTAAACAGCTTGTTAAAACAGATGGTGGATAAAGGCATGATAGGCATCGAACTGATGATAGTTCTGATTCCACCCGGTTTGATAACAACTGAACCCATGGTCCTCGCATCCAATGATGAAAGTCTTATATATAAATGGCAAGCGCCTGACTACATTCTCGAAGGTTTCAAGGAGCAAAAGCCTTACATCTTCAGAGAGGATGGCATACCCGAGTTGGGTCTCCCAGGGGAACAACTTATATTGCTCAAGGAATATAGAGGAGAAGCCGGTATGTTCTGGCTAATGGCAGTGAGACCTATGGGAAATGAGGTCAGAGATATCAATAACTTTCTAAACAAGGAGAAGGGTAAGTCGAACCTGATAATCGCCGTGGTTATTCTATCGTCTTTGTTTATCATCATAGCTATCACTTTCTTCCTGCTAAGCTACCTTATCAGTAAAAAAATAACGAGCCCTATAGACGAGCTCTCCAGAGTGGCGGAAGAGGTAATGGAAGGGAATCTTGAGGTGGATATACCGATACACAGGGGGGAGGAATTCGAGGGCCTAAAAAGAGCATTGGCGGAGATGATTAAGAGCATTAAGCTGATGGTGGAGCGCTCCGTGAGAGAATGATTGCGGCCATCATCAGGTAAAGGGGATTACCTATATAGATTTCATATAGGTTTAAAACCCATCAAGGGCGAAGGGAGGATATGGTTAGGTTTTTTCAAGCACATCTAGGGCGAAGGGAGGGTATTGTTAGGTTTTACAAATCTATCAAGGGCGGAGGGAGGATATGGTTAGGTTTTACAAATCTATCAAGCGCGGAGGGAGGATATGGTTAGGTTTTACAAGCCCATAACGGGCGAAGAGAGGATATCGTTAGGTTAATATTTCAA
>JACVIX010000142.1 GCA_015711725.1 Candidatus Geothermincola primus
TATTCCCATCTCCCCACGGAGCGAACCGCCAGGTTTCAAGGCTGTTAATATGGCTATACCAAAAGTGATTTCATAAAATTACACATATCAAAATAATAACCAATATTCTATTTGGAATCGTGAACCTTTTATTACCCACATTACCCCACGGAGCGAACCGCCAGGTTTCAAGGCTATATATATTGGCTATACCAAGCATGATTTAGATGATTTACGCGTGGCAGAGTCTTCTCAGCGGATTTAGAATTTTCCTCAATACATAAGGTCTTATATCGTTTAGCAGATAAGTGATGGTAATGAGTAATGGCAATATCTTCCCGACGTAAGTAGAGCTTCCCTAGATGAACTTATATATGTAAGCGAGCGTTATGCCTTGGGTATCAGCGATAAGATATATTCCCAAGCTGCCAAAGTGCGTTGCAAAGCTTCCTCGTCATGCTGCAGGCAGGTGTACATGCGCGTTCCCGCCAGGGAGTTGATGCCCTGGTTGGAGGCGACCATCTGGTATTCTTCCGCCACGTCTTTGCGGCGAAAGACCTCCATGGCTTGAGGCCCGGTGATGTCCACCGCGAAGAAACCAGTGGTCACGTAGTGGATTATAGGGCCGAAGTTATAGAGAAAGAATGGAAGATCGGGCCGGGTGGCGAAGAGCTGGTTGAGCTCGGAGACCAGCCGATCGGCAAAAGCCGTAGATTTTGCCACGGCGTCGGTCTCCTCTATCAAGCGGATGGCGTGATAGCAGGCGCAGCAGGTTATGGGATTAGCGGCTAAGGTGCCACCCAGGTAAGGTTTATTGCCCATGCTTTCCCCGCAGATGTCCATGATTTCCGCTTTCCCCGCTACCGCTCCCGCTGAGGGATAGCCGTGGGCGACGATTTTGCCCAACACGGTGAGGTCGGGGTTGATGCCAAAATATTTCTGGGCTCCGCCCATATCCAAACGAAAACCGGTCACCACTTCATCGAAGATTAGCAGAGCGCCATGATCGGTGCATAGTTCGCGGCAGCGTTTGTTCCAGTCCGGATGTACCGGGTGCACCCCCGATTCCCCTCCCACCGGTTCCAGCACCATGCAGGCGATATCGTCTCCATACTCCTTAAAAATCTTCTCCAGCCCCTCGAAATCATTGGGTTTTACTTCCAGCAGATGCTCGTAAGCGCTGGGCGGAATTCCTTTGGAGTTGAGCCCGCCGGTGCCCGGGATATGCAGGTTCATCACGTAGGTGTCGTACCAACCATGATAGGAACCCTCCACTTTTACCACTTTGTTCCTGCCGGTATAAGCTCGGGCGATGCGTAGAGCGGCCATATCCGCCTCGGTTCCCGACTGGAGAAAGCGCACTCGCTCCACCGAGGGCATATGCTCGCAGATCTTCTTCGCCGCCAGGATCTCGAATTCCGAGGTCAGCCCGGTGCTGGGACCCTTCTCCTTAATTGTTTTAATTACCTCATTGTCGAGGGGGTCATAGTGGTGCCCTAGAATGATGGGCGCTCCACAGAGCAGGTAATCCACATACTCATTGCCGTCCACGTCCCACATGCGGTATCCCTTGGCTCGGTCCATGGCCAGGGGAAAGGGCTTGGTGGTAGCTAGGTTATGTTCCACTCCACCAGGTATGTAGTTCTTGGCTTCCTCAAAAAGCTCCAGAGATTTGGCGTGCTTTTTATAAAAGATCTCCCGCTCTTTTTGCAGAGCCTCTTCGGGTATGGGTTTAACAGGGGTATTCACCACACGGCCCAGTCTTTCCATTATCTCATCGAAGTGCATCTTTTCCCTCCTTCGAACGCTCGCTCATCTCGGGCACCAAAGCATATTTTACCCCAGCGTGTGGGTTTAATATAGGGGGACAAGTGTGAAAAGTGGCCTCTGAACGAATATCAAATCTTATGGGTGAATAATGCAGATTAAGGAATCGGCTTCATTGATAAGTTGCGCTATTGACAATTGATTTTCCAGTATATTAATCTATGTATCATTATAAACATTATTGTATATTTATACATAAGGAGAGGATATGAAAGTAGGAATTATAGGAGCCTCAGGTTATACCGGAGCCGAATTGATGAGGATACTTCATCTGCATCCCCGGCTTGAATTGTCTTACGTCGCCGCTAAAACCCAGGCGGGGAAAAAGGTGGGAGAACTTTATCCCCACCTTCACCCATACCGCGATCTGGTTTACGAGAAGTTTGATCCGGAGATAGCGCTGGAAAAAGCGGAGCTCCACTTTATTTGTCTTCCCCACGGGGAATCTATGGAGGTGGCTCCCACGCTTCTTAAGGGGAACGCCAAAGTAATAGATCTCTCGGCGGACTTCCGGCTCTCCTCGGCGGAGGTCTACGAAGAGTGGTATGGCATAGCCCATAGCGCTCCTGATTATCTGGGGGAAGCGGTTTACGGCATTCCCGAGTTGAAGAGGGGGGAGATAGAAAAAGCTAGGTTAATCGCGGTTCCCGGTTGCTACCCCACCGCCTCTCTTCTCGCTCTGGCCCCTCTTCTAAGCAATGGGTGCATAGAGGGGAACCAGGTGATTGTCGACGCCAAGAGCGGGGTATCGGGGGCGGGCAGGGGGCTAACTCTGGATACCCATTTCCCCCAGTGTGAAGCGAGCGTCAAGCCCTACGGGGTGGCTCAGCACCGCCATATACCCGAAATGGAGCAGTACCTAGGCGAGATGGTTGGCTCCCCCATCGGAGTGGTTTTCACTCCTCACCTAATCCCCATGAGCAGGGGGATCTTGGCATCCGCTTACGCCCGCGTGGATGGTCGCTTGAAACCCGAGGACCTATATGAACTCTACAAGGATTTCTATCAAAATAAACTTTTTGTTGTGGTGCTTCAAGAAGGGGAATACCCCCAGACCAAGGCGGTCTGCGGCTCCAATTACTGTCATCTTGGAGTAAAGCTGGATCCCCGCAACGGTTGGGCGATAATCACCTCGGCTATCGACAACCTGGTGAAGGGAGCCTCGGGTCAAGCGGTGCAGTGCGCCAATATCATGGCCGGGTGGCGAGAGGAAGAGGGCCTGGAGGAGCTGGGAATTTTTCCTTGATGGAGCGGATAGGCCGGATAAGGTTTATGCTGGGAAAGCGACATGGGGGATGCACATGGGAGGTATAGTGATGGAAGAAAAAGATAGAAGGCAGTTTCCCTTGAGCGGTGTAACTTACCCCAGGGGGTTCCAGGCTGCTGGAGTAAGTTGCGGAATAAAAGAAGGAGGTCTCAGAGACCTGGCAGTGGTGGTAAGCGAAACGAGAGCCACCGCGGCGGCCGTTTATACCACCAATCTCTTTAAGGCGGCTCCCTTGCTGGTCACCAAGGAACATCTCGCTGATGGGGCGCTTTATGCGGTGGTTTGCAACAGTGGGAATGCCAACTCCTGTACCGGACCTCAAGGCTTGAAGGACGCTCAGGCCATGGCTAAAGAGGCAGCGCGCCTGCTTCAAATTCCCGAATCCGATGTGGCAGTGGCCTCCACTGGGGTGATCGGGGTGCCCCTGCCTATGGAAAACGTGCTCCATGGCATCCGTCTTGCCGTAAATAAATTAAGCCCTGGCGGAGGCAGTGGCGCGGCGGAAGCCATTCTTACCACCGATACCTATCGCAAGGAGTTGATCATGGATGGGGAGGGATACCGGCTGGGAGCCATGGCTAAAGGGGCGGGGATGATAGCGCCCAACATGGCAACCATGCTCTGCTTCATCACTACCGATGCTCTGGTCGACGATCTCACGTTGAGGGAATGCCTCAAAAAGGCGGTGGATCAAACCTTCAATATGATCACCGTGGATGGGTGTAACAGCACCAATGATATGGTCCTGATCATGGCCAATGGAATCTCGAAAGTAAAACCGGCCAATAGTGATTTTTATGAGCGACTCTTTAAGCTGTGCAATAGGTTGGCTTATATGCTGGTAGAAGATGGAGAGGGATGCACCAAGGTGATTACGGTCAAAGTTAGTGGTGCCAAGTCCGACAGGGACGCGAAAAGAGCAGCTATGGCCGTGGGAAACTCCCTGCTGGTGAAGACGGCTTTTTACGGGGGCGATCCCAACTGGGGCAGGATAATGGCTGCGCTTGGCTCCAGTGAAGCCTACATAGAGATCGATAAACTTTCCTTGTCTATCGATCATATAACCGTGGTGGAAAAGGGGCTTATATGTGGGGATTTAAGCCATTTAAGAATAGGAGGAGATGCATTGGTGAGCATCGACTTGGGAATAGGAGGAGGGGAGGCTAGTATATTAACTTCGGATCTCTCTGAGGAGTATGTGCGCATCAACGCCAAATACACCACTTAGGAGCATCAGGACATAGGAGTAAGATAATGACAACAAACGGAAGAAGAAAGAGGATTTGATCTCGATATTGATGGTTTTTGACGCAGGGAAGGGTTATAAGGGATTATCTCAGCGGATTTTCTCTTGGCGCTCAGTATCAGGAAGCGAGGGAAAGTGAATTTTTATGCTGGAAGGTGATGATCTTGGAAAAAGCATTGGATAAGGCGAGCACCCTATTGGAGGCATTACCTTATATCAAAGAATATTACGGGAAGACCGTGGTGATTAAATTCGGAGGCAACGCCATGCAGAACCAGGAGCTCAAGGAGAGCTTCGCCTCCGATGTGGTGCTAATGCGCTATGTGGGCATGAATCCCGTGGTGGTACACGGTGGTGGGCCTCAGATTACTGACTACATGCAGAAACTGTCCCTACCAGTCAATTTCGTGGAGGGACACCGGGTGACCGACGCGGAAGCCATGGAGATAGTGAAGATGGTATTGATAGGTAAGATCAATAAGGAGATAGTCTCCTTGCTAAACGATCACGGCAACCTTTCCGTGGGGATATCGGGCGAGGACGGTCTCTTGCTGGTGGCGGAGAAGAAGCTGATACAGGGGGAGAAGGGAGCAATCGATTTAGGTTTTGTGGGGTCGGTAAAGAAAGTCAACCCCCTGATAGTGGATAACCTGCTTCGGGATGGCTTCATTCCTGTTGTGGCCAGTATAGGCGTGGATGAGAAAGGGCAGAGCTACAACATCAACGCCGACCACGTGGCAGGCGCCCTGGCTGCGGCCCTTAGGGCTGACAAACTTATTTTTCTCACCGACATCGACGGGATTTACCGGGATCTACAGGATCCCGACTCGCTTATCTCCGTCATGAATATAGAAGAGGCCCGCTCTATCTTGGTCAGCGGGAGTCTCTCCGAGGGCATGCTTCCCAAACTTCAAGGCTGCATCGAGAGCTTGGAGTCTGGGGTAAAGCGTGCCCACATCATCAATGGCACCATCAAGCACGCTCTCCTTCTGGAGATATATACCCAGAAGGGTATCGGCACCATGGTAGTTCCTTAGGAGGATTAAGATGGCCATAACATTCGAGGAAATCAAGGAAAAGGAGAAGACCTACTTGATGCGGACTTACGCCAGAAAGCCGGTGCTCTTCGTGCGAGGTTTCGGCTCCCGGCTATGGGACGATACGGGTAAAGAGTACATCGATTTTGTGTCAGGCTTGGGAGCCTGCGTCACCGGACATGTGCATGGGGAGGTGCTCGCCGCCATAGCTCGACAGTCCGCTCAGCTTATTCAGGTTTCCAACTGGTATTTCACCATTCCCCAAGTACTTCTGGCGGAGACTTTAATAAAAAACTCCTTCGCCGACCGGGTCTTCTTCTGCAACAGTGGCGCGGAAGCCAATGAGGGCGCCATGAAGCTTGCTCGCAAATATATGAGGGAGAAAGGAGAGGCGGAGAGATATGAAATCATCACCGCCCTGCGTTCCTTTCACGGGCGCACCCTGGCGACCTTAACCGCCACCGGAGCCCCGGAAAAAGCCGAGCCCTACAAGCCCCTACCTGAGGGTTTCAAGCACGTGCCCTTCAACGATATCCGGGCATTGCGCGAAGCGGTAGGGAGCCGGACTTGCGCGATCATGCTGGAGCCGATCCAGGGGGAGTCAGGGGTTTACGTGGCAGAGAAAAAATATTTACAAGAAGTAAGGAAGATCTGCGACCGTGAGGGAATTCTTTTTATTCTTGACGAGGTGCAGACGGGTATGGGACGTACTGGGTTTCTCTTTGCCTATGAAGGATATGGCATCGAGCCTGATATTATGACCATCGCCAAGGGGCTGGCTAGCGGACTACCCATCGGGGCTTTCCTGGCTAGGGAGGAGGTGGCTAAGGCTTTTGGCCCCGGAGATCACGGCACCACTTTTGGCGGGGGGCCGGTGCCTTGCGCGGCGGCGCTAGCCACCCTGGACGTGCTCTTTCAAGAGAATCTGGTGGAAAATGTGGCAACGGTAGGACAGTATTTCAAGGAAAGACTGGGTGAGCTCAAAGAGCGCAAAAGCGGTGTAGTGGAGGTGAGGGGCATGGGATTCATGCTAGCGTTGGAGTTGAAAGAAGAAAGGGCGGAAGAGTTAGTGCTGAGACTTTTAGAGCGAGGATTAGTGGTGAACAACATCGGCGGGAAGATATTGAGATTTCTCCCACCTTTGAGCATATCCAAGAGGGAGATAGATACGCTTATGGATAACCTGATGGAATTGATATGATCGGTGAGCTGGGAGGAAAAGAATGAAAGATGTATTCAAAGGTCGCGACCTACTTTCAATCGCCGACTTCGATCGGGCAGAATTATACTTTTTGTTGGAGCACGCGGAGGTGATGAAGGAGCAGCGGAAAAATAACAATTTGAAAAAATCGCTATTAGGGAAGGGGGTAGCCCTAATCTTCGAAAAGCCCTCCACCAGAACCAGGCTCTCTTTCGAGATAGGCGTTTATCTCCTAGGAGGTCATCCCGTCTATCTTAACCCCTCGGAGATGCAGTTGGGACGAGGGGAGACCATCGAGGACACCGGGAGAGTGCTTTCGCGATACGTGGACGCCATCATGATCCGCACTTTTGAGCAGGAGACGGTGGAGAGGCTTGCCCGAGCCTCCAGCGTCCCGGTAATCAATGGTTTGACTGACCAAGAGCACCCCTGCCAGATATTGGCCGATTTGATGACTATAAGGGAATTGAAAGGTTTTTCCCCGGCTATGAAACTTGCTTATCTAGGAGATGGCAATAACGTGGCCCACTCGCTGATGTTGGGTTGCGCCATAGTGGGTATTGATATCACATTGAGTTGTCCTCCCAGCTATGGACCCGATAGCCGGATATTGGATAGGGCTCTGGGCTTGGCGTCATCCAGTCGAGTCCAGGTAGTGGAAGATCCCCTGGAGGCGGTTGTCGGGGCCGAGGTGGTCTATACCGATGTGTGGGTGAGCATGGGGCAGGAAGATGAGGAGGATCGCAAAGCTAGATTAAAGCCTTATCAAGTGAATAGAGAGTTACTGGATGGAGCTTCCCCTCAGGCGATAGTTCTGCATTGTCTTCCCGCCCATCGGGGGGAGGAGATCACCGACGAGGTAATCGACGGACCCCAGTCGGCGGTGTGGCAGCAGGCGGAGAACCGCTTATACGCGCAGATGGCTCTTTTGGACTTGCTCTTAGGATAGATAAGTCATTAAGAAAAGCAATTAAAGATTTGAATTGAATGTCTGGGGTATTTGAGAGATCAGTTTGAGGTAGACCGGAAATAAACGCTTATTGGATGAAGTCGTGGGATATATTTTAATACATTGCTGGAGGTTTGAGAAGGGATTTGAAGAAACTAAGACAGAGGGAGATCCTCAAGATCTTGGAAGAGAAGAAGATAGGCAACCAGAGAGAATTGGTGAGGGAACTGGCTAGGAGAGGTTTTCACGCCACCCAAGCCACCATCTCCAGGGACCTCCAGGAGCTCTCCGTGGTGCGCGTCCCCGAAGGGGATCAGGGAGTCAAATACGCTAGAATTGAGAGGAGCGCTTCTAGGGGAGAACGGGAGGAGTTAGCCCGTTTGGTGCGCAATTTCTTGAGAGGAGCGGAATCCAGCGGCAACCTTCTGGTTCTACATACAGACCCGGGGGACGCCCAACCCCTGGCGCTGGGCATTGACCGAGCGGCACTACCGGAAATATTGGGAACGGTAGCTGGGGATGACACCATCCTATGCGTGGTGAAAGAGGGCGTGAGCGCCAGGAAACTGGCGGATTACCTGAAAAGACTGGCGAGATAAACATGCATGATTGTGGATACCTCGAAGCGATAAGCGCGATTAAGAGATGAGGATAAAAACGTTTTAAGCACCTTTATCGCATAGAGAGCGCCTTTATCTCATAAGATGAAATGGATGGGTCAATGTGAGGAGTTAGCGATTAAAGGAGAAAGGAGTCAGGTTGGAAGACTTGGTGGTTCTGGCGTATTCCGG
>JACVIX010000143.1 GCA_015711725.1 Candidatus Geothermincola primus
GAATATAATTTACATTTCGTCATTATTTATGCCCTTTTAACTTAATCCGCCTTCCTCCCTATCGCTTGTCATTTTTCGAGCCGATAAGCTTCTTCGCTGTGTCATTTTGAAAATGCGGTATGAAAAGCAAGGAAGAGCGCAAGAATAACAAATTTACAGCGCATCATTATAAAGAAAAAACGAGAGTCAAAAGCCGAGAAAATAGAGGGATAATACGGTGTGATGCACAAATTAAATTTCTATAACGACAGGGTTTCATAAAAACATTATCATCGCGAGGTTTTCCAGAGATATCTTAACGCTTATGCTTTTTTCTCAGTTCTTTCCTCTCCTCAACCATATTAAACAAAGGCGAGTAAAGTTCTGCCATAGGAGAGAAATCTAAATAAAAAGGAATTGGATACCTTGCCCCTAGCTTAAAGGTATCCTCAAGACCCTTTACGAAGTCATCCAATTGACTAGCGGGAATCACGGCTCCCATTTCGTCATCAGTTACCATTGCGAACCTTCTTTCCCCGTAATCGGGCAGAAAAAATTGCGGTTCGCCAGTCATTAGGGATTGGGCAATACCATTGCTACACAACGACCAGCCATAAGAAAAGATACATCTAAAATACGCGCCTTCATCTCTATACTTCGAAAGGCCTTGGATCACTCTTAGCATTTGAGCCGGATTGCCATAAATAATTACCAATTGTGGCTCAATCTTTGTCCACTCAAGAGGGGAAAATGCAACGTATTCGTATTTCGTATATGGCAAGAATGGCACTGTTTCAAGAGTCTTGATTGCAGCCTCAACGGACGAACAGGCGTACATAACTCCGCTTTCGGCTATGCCCGGAAAATCTTCCTGCTTTCTTATCTCAAGAAACCCATAGATGAAAGGCGCGAAACAATAAGGGACGAAATCATCATAGGTCATGTAAAGGCTTCTACCATATCTGCGTGAAATGCTGATCGCTTGGCAATGAGTCATCTTTCTATCGACCCTAGCTAAATCATCGAGAACGTCTTCTTTCCTTTCAAAGAATTTGAGGGCGATGGGGAATGTAGCCGGCCTTATGTGGCTTGCGATAATTTTGCCCATTTCTCTAAATGAATCTAATCTCATGGGAAAAAATTGAATTATAAATCTAAGCCTTTATCTATTTTTACCTATGCTTGCAAATTAGGAGACAACCTTACCCCGCTGGCCTTTCGTCCACAATTGCTTTAAATTTTAATCCCTCGCCCATCAAACCGTCTATATCCGTGATTTCCACCTCCGGGGTAATCTCGGAAAGAGCCTTCGTCTTCGCCTTCACCTTATCGGTTATTTCTTCCTCGTTTATATCTTCTAACTTAGCTAAAGCAAAGCGGACGCGGAGAACATCACTGGACCCTGGGTCATCTTGTCTTTCCTTGGCAATGACAATCTGAAGTTCGCTTATCTCGGGCAATTCAAGTAGCTGCGACCGTAGATCGGTAAGGTTAACTGAAGCACCTTTAACTTTTTGTTCCACCAAACCCATTACTTTGAGTTGGGTATCTACCTCGTTTGCCCGAAGGGGATTTACGAATCGCTCCACATATGATCCGCAAATAGGGCATGGCCCTGCAAGCTGGACGGCTTTGTCTCCGAGCAAGAAGGCCTCTATTATGGTTCCCGCTCCATCCATGGGAAATTGAACTACAAAACCGTCTTCCCCTGGGCGGGCAAAATCCCATTCCTCCGTCGATTCCATCTTGACAATTCGATATGCGACCTTATCGAATCCGGTGCTATGATATCCGGTTTCCCCAAAGACATCGCATTCCCCCAATAAATTGAATCTCGTCTCGCTCGCTCCCCAAGCCCCGGTAATCTTAACTTCTTTTACCCCCAATTCCATAAGCATGTCTTTTATCTCGTTTCGTACCCTCGGCACTATTTTCTCGCCTCCGAGATTCAAGATCATGTAATCAGGGAATTTGATGCCCATAGAATTTTTCATTTCCAGAGCTTTCCTTAAGAACCTGTTTCTCACATATCCCGGCATACCGGTAAGGGCGTTGACTTGAAACCTTACTATCATGAGTATTAACGCCTCCGGTGGCATTACGCCTCCACCTGATGTGGATATGAAAAAGTCGGCATAGTCTTCAGCCCCCCAACTACATACCCACCAACCCTGATGAGGAGCATATGGATACAAAGTCATTCCAATCAGCTTGCCTACCTTTTCGTGTAGCCAATTACCACCAGCGATATGCATCATTATATGGGTTGATTGTTTATATAAATCTCTGTCGAAGCGAGTTTGGGTGATGGGTGTTGGAAGTCCAGTGCTACCTCCGGTGAAAAAGACCGTTAGCGGCGAATATATATAGTCCATGGCCTGCTTAAGTCTTCTGTTTGCATCGGGGGAGCCGGGAGATTCCTTTATCAGCCATCTAAGGGTATCGGTATCTACAAGATTGAATCTTGCTTGAACGTCCTTTTGTGGCAACTCGACGGTGATAAACTTTTCGCTCAATTCGCCCGCTTCCTCCTGGAAGCGTAAATAATTCTTGGCCACTTGTTCCAGAGTCCTTGCTTTTCCCTCAGTTTCCCAAGGGTTAAGAACCATTTCCGCAAGATTTTCCCTATACTCGGCCTTCGTTATCAAAGGTAAACCCAGCTTTGCCCAGTCAGATATACTATTGACTTCGTCTGGGTCGATTCCCCTTTTCTTGAATAGCTTTCTGAAATATGGGCTGTTGACATAAAGTTGGTATTTGACATACGCAGAAAATTTCCTATCTTGGTACTCGGCAATCTGCTCCTCTGACATGGAAAGAAAATCATTCAATGAAAGCAGTCTCTTCATCGCTTCCCCCTTAAAACTCAGCCTACAAGCCCCCTATCCATAATAGGAATGTAAATGGTTTTCAGACCTCGACAACAAATTGGCAGCAATTATCGCCTCTTGGAAACGCTTTTACCATGTATAACTTATAAGAAGGATTCAATGTTCTTATCAACGATGTATACTCATTGATGCAATTTTCGTCGCAGGAAAATTCCCTTCTATGCTTCAGCCAAGTCTCCCAGTAGTGACATATCTTATTTGTGAATATTCCTCTATCTTCTTTTTCGATGTACATATCCACAGTATCGTTCATTCCAAAACCCCAAACCTCGCAACTGTAGGTCCACATGAGTTCCAAGGCACCCTTGATATTTGGAGAATAATTGAATTTCTCGCACAGCTTTTCGCCAAGACTCTTGCTAACTTCTTGATGGATTGCTATAAGCAGCTGCACGGCATCTTGCTTGCCACTTCTTTCCATCTCATTGGCAAAGACGGTTTTTATGGCTGTGTCGTATGCTTGATACATACGTTTGTATCTCTCGAGCCAGCCAAGATTCGGGAGGTTAAAGGGTCCTGTTTCTTCTTTTTCCGTCATACTAAGATTTCCTTAGATCGATTTACTAAAACCTCGTCTCAGCCACCTTTCTCCATGCGTCGCTGGGTCCTTTTTCGGGTATCTTTTCCTCGATTTTTAACATAGTGATCGCTTCCTCAGGACAATTTACCTCACATACACCGCAACCTATGCATTTTTCCCCATTAAAATTGAGGTTATCGTCCCATGCATCGAACTGGCAGACTTCAGTGCAAATCAGGCATTCGCTGCATTTATCCTCGTCCCTTGCTGGAATGAAATTAGAGGTTTCAAGAACGTTTATCTTCTTCCACTCGATTACACTCCTCAATATCCCACAACAACAAGTGCAACAACTACAAATGAAGTCGAAGCCATATTGCACATTATTAGTGGTGAGGATGAGTCCGCTCTCTAGATTCTTTCGAAGAATATCGAGAACGTCGCTTGCGGTAAGTTCACGTATTGCCTTATTTCTTTTTAGAAAGAACTTAGCGGCGCTACCGACGGCGATACAGGCTTCTATTGGTTTATCGCAGTTCTGGAACGCCACCCTACATGAACAATTCACTAAAGCGAACTTCCGGCCATGTTTCTCGGCTTCCTTCACATAATCCTTGACGCTTTCCCATACCATTACCCCTGGTTGAAACCTTACTTCCTCCTCCACGGTTACCGTTCTCTTCATAGCCGGAAGCACTCTAGCCCATTTATACCTGGAAACGGACAATGCCCCTGAACCCACGGACTTAAAATAGTCATCCCATAACTTAGCCAAGTGGCGCGCTTCTTCGTCGGTTCTACCATCGGCAAATGGAATTTCGAAAAATCCAAAGATGGGCATTAGGCAATATCTATCCTCTCCGAGGACATCCAGCCAAAATATCGATCCCTTTTCGAGCATGCTTACAAGTTGTTTCTCTACAAATACCTCATCCAGCCCGCTTTCGGCAGCGATCTCCTTCGCCGTCCTCGCCTGGTAATAATCCGCAGGTAGAAACAAAGCTACCTTCGCTTCTTCAGGAGAAAACCGTAAGCGTAAGATATCTATTATTTCTTTGGAAAGAGGCATGCTCATCCTTGGTGAGGTATCGATCTTTTCTCTCAACTTTTCATATATTTCCAAATCGTCTTTGTCTTTCATATTATCTTTCACCTACCTAAAACTCTCCTAACGTCAATAATCAGAATTATGGTTCATAAATTGTGAAATAATATTCATTTCATTGGTATTGCCTACCCCCTAAACTATGATAATATTACTTTGTTATTAGGTTATATTTATATTCTATCGATATTTTAAAGATGTCAAGCAAATGTATTAGATGAGGATAATTATGAATAATTAAGAATAGTTAAATCACCAGGAGACACAATGATTGACTTAAAAGAAAGACTTTTGAAGATTTCCGATGTCGAAAAAGAAACGAAAATCACTCGAAGAAGGGTGCATTACTATCTATCAAAAGGTTTAGTGGATGAGCCAATTCGAACTGGAAAAACAATGGCTTATTACACACAAAGGCATGTTCAGCAACTAATGCTTATAGAGGGATATCGGAAAAAAGGTTATCCGCTTTATCAAATTAGTCAGGCAATCAAGGCGATTAACCAAACAAACACAGTGGAGAGAAACTTAACACAAGAATTAACTGACCGAAAAGCGCAAATAACACAAAAAGCCGTCGAGCTCTTCAGCAAAGTTGGTTATAACAACACAAAGATAAGCGATATCACAAATGCCCTAGGTATGGCTCCTAGTTCCTTCTACCTTTATTTTCGGAGCAAAAAGGAGATTTTCCTTGAATGTATTGATCAAGTATTCGAAAGAATGTTTCAAGATGCCATAGAAGAAATTCGAAAAGAAAGACATCCTATTCGCAGATTAAGACTCCGAGCCGAGATCGCCTTAAAATCACATCAACAATTTTTTGATATTTTAAAGGTCCTAGAGGTAGGCTTCAAAGAGGACACTCGTATACAAGAGAAAAGAAGAAAAATTTATCTAACAATAAAAGAAGCATTAAAAAGAAATTTAGAATGGGCAGTTCGAGAAGGTCTTTTCCCAGAATTAAATTTAGATATCGTCGCATATATACTAATAGAAATATTAAAGGCTGCCCAGCTGATAAGTAACCTTGAAGAAAATTTCGATGTGGACGAATTCCTGGAAATAATTGACATGTGGCTTTTCCGATTCTCAAAAGTTAAACCGCCGCTGGCTTGAAAGGAATATGTAGTTGGAGTATTCCCGCTGCCCAGATTCAGAAACATTATAGAAACTCCCTATACTTGCTCTTTGTAAAATAAGTAGGGCATTGAAATGCCCATGAAAGGAAGCGTGCGAACCCTCATCAGCATATATCATATCAGGGTTCCGGGCAGAGGCGGTGAGACTTCATCGCATGGGAGGAAGGAATATTCGGAGATAGCCCGGGGGATCGCCGTATCTTGAAGGACCATTGCTTGCTTCCCGCGCCTGGCGGTCATCTGAGAGGGCAAGGCAGAAGGCATCACCTCAAGGAAAGGGCATAGCTAAGGAACCCGCGCCGGGAGCGTAGTGTCCTCGAGAAAGAGAAGAAATCCCCTAGAAAGCCAGCGCTTTTCCTCGCCTAGCGAAATGAAAAAAGATAATTATAGATATCTTCCTTTCGTAAAATTTTCGGGTAAGCATTCCTTTCCGATCTCCCGTCTGCCCGAGTAAACCTTGTCATCCATTCCCCTATTGCGCGTCAGGGACCAGTCTCCAAGGTCAACTGTTCTCCTGCCGGTATAAAGAGTTCCTGAGAGCGGGATTTTCCATGCACGTTTGAAAGGAATTCTAGAAAAGGCTAAATAAGAATTGGGAGTATATGTACGTACTTGGAATGCTGGATGACATAATTCATCCAAACGAGAATGGTTGCCAGGGCAAGTAGAAAAAAAATTGCTCTTTGCGCTCTTTATGTTGTCCAGGCTGACGAGGACGCCCCACTCATCGCCAGAAAGCCCCGGAAGATTTAACGGCGGGCGAAGAACGAGCTCATAGAACGCAAATTCCCGCGGAAAACATATCGAGTGAGCTGCGATCACTTCCATTCATAGGCGTAGGCTTCCGTCCGGACGGGGTAATTTCTATATCGGCTTTAAAGTCCATACAAAGAAAGGAATGTGAAACCCGGGGGACCTGGAGGAAAAGACGCTGAGACTCCTCTCCGTCGATTCTTGAAAAGGTGGCCGCCGGGACATAAGGAGTAGAAAGGAAATACACTCTTGGGTTTCTCAGGCGATTCCCACAGGCGAAACCGTCAAAAATTCGTCAAAATATTACAGTTTGTCAATGTTTGTCAGGGCTATTCCCACAGGCGAAACGGATTAAGATTAAGGAATTTATCCTCACCTTCTATCGACCATACCTTTTTAACTAAATCCTTCCTCGCATTGGAAAATAACAGCTCTCAAAGATAACTCATTCCCGCAGATAAGGCTTTATGGATACCTTAGGGTAGTTAGGAAAACTCCCACCAAGAGTTGGAAGGCCCTGAGAACTCCGCGGGTGGCAACGTGTCGGGTAACACCAAGAGCGCACAGTTTGTTTCATCTTATTTCACGTCCGCCTGGTTGGAATATCCCCTGCTCTCCCAGAAACCCCTATACTCTCCCCGAATTACCTCTATGGAGGTGACCCATTTGATCCATTTGTAGCCGTACTTGTCCGGCACCACCAAGCGTAGGGGAAATCCCAGGGAATCAGGGAGGTCAATGCCGTTTATCCCATAGGCTAGGAGGGGATCTGTTTTTTCGATATCTTTTAGGGTGAGGGAGGTCGTGTATCCGCCTGGGGAGGAGAATACCACATTGTCAGCCTCCTGCAGCACTCCCGCTTTCCCCAACAGGTCTCTGATCCTTATCCCTTTCCACAGGCCGGTCTCCGTCCAACCCTCCACGCAATAAAGCGTCACCACCCTCTCTTCCGAAGGGAAACTTCTCAGCTCTTCATAGCTGAGGGAAAGGCTTCGCTCCACTAAACCTCCTATCTCCAGGCGATAGGCGCTTAGGTCCACCGGGGATGTCTTCTCCACGTTATATTCCCGCATCTCCTCTACCGGGGTGAGTTCCTTCCGTTGCTCCTCCCCACCAGCGCCGGTCATTCCAAGGTTTCTTGTCCTCGACCACAGGAAGAGAGAAGAGGCAGCGAGCATAGCGAGAACGGCGATGATAAGAACGTATCCGGTCCAACGTTTTTTCCTCATTTGGTCTTCCATGTCTCTCAGGTTACCTAAATATACGATTCACAAGAATGACCACCATCAACTTTTTAAAGATCTCCGGAAAGATAAACGCCAAGCGCTTATTCGCCTGAAAACAACATTTCGCTATCTCGCCAAGCGTCCTCAAGGGCCTTTAAACGTTTAAAAGTATGAAGAAAGGGAAAAAATATCAATCGTCGTCGATGGGGAATAATAACCGGCCAACGGCCGCTCGGATAGCGTTTAAAAAGACATAAAAGATCACGGTTGGATTATGGATTACACCATCAAAATAGGAGGAGAGGCGGGTCAGGGCGTCCAGACCATCGGCGCGACCCTGGCAAAAACCTTCTCCCGGGCGGGCTATCACGTCTTCAGCCATCAGGATTACGAGTCCCGGGTGCGAGGAGGACATAACTTCTACCAGATCAGGGTATCCCAGCTGCCGGTGATGTCCTCCCGGGACCGAGTGGACATACTGCTGGCGCTGGACCGGGAGAGCGTCCCGCGCCACCGCGGTGAACTGGCTGAAGACGCCATAGTGGCCTATGACTCCAGCTCGCTGGGGCAACGTTACGACCATCCTCAATTCCTGGACATACCCTTCGTGGAGTTGGCTATGGAGCACGGCG
>JACVIX010000144.1 GCA_015711725.1 Candidatus Geothermincola primus
TCGTCCCATTCCCGGCACTTCTCCCTGGTGATCTCCTTGGCGCAAAACTCCTCTAAGGACTTGCGCAAAAGCTCCTGTTCCTCGGTGAAAGAGAAATCCATCTATTTCCCTCCTTCCTGTGGAGCCGCCTTTTTCATCGCTTCCAGAGCATCCAAAGCGGCTTTGCGCAAGGTCTGCACGTGTTCCGAGTGGAAGAGCCAGGCGATGGCGGAGCGCTCGATAGCCATGGCCGCGTCCCAGGGAATGCCCTCGAAGGATAGGTTCATCACCGCTTTGCCCATGCGCAAAGAGTCCGCGGGCACCTGACAGAGACCCGCTACCATCTCGTTTACCTTGCTTTCGAATTCCTCCTCGGGGAACACCCGGGTGAGCAGGCCCATCTCGTAGATCTCCCTCGCGGTGTAATCCTTGCGTCCGGAGAGCAGTATCTCTTTGCCGCGAAAGATGGGCAGGCTTTTTGCCAGGCGCACCGTGCCCCCCCATCCCGGGAGGATGCCCATGGTTATCTCGGTCACCCCGAACTTGGTCTTCTCGCTGGCATAGATAAGATCGCAGGCCAGAGCCAGTTCCAGTCCTCCCGCGATGCAGTGGCCCTTAATCTTGGCTACCACCACCTTCTCGTTTTCGGTGATGGCTCGAATAATTCCGTAACCGGTTCTTCCCAGCCACTCGAAGATGGTGTAATGGTCGAAACCGGGAAGCACGGTGAGGTCCCCCCCCGCGCAGAAGGATTTACCTGCCCCGGTGAGTATCACCACCTTGACCCCTTCCTCGCCCCTCACCCTAGTGAAGGCGTCCAGTAGCTCATTGGCCATCTCCCGGTTGATGGCGTTGCGCTGGTCCGGTCGGTTCATGGTGATGGTACATGCCCCCTCCTGGGGCACGCCCAACTGATAAAGGATGGTTTTATATTCCTTCATGACTGAACCCCCTTGTTTTCGCTTCTTTTGTCCTTGATTTGACTCTTCTTTTCTGGAACTCCTATGCTCGTGTGTTGCTCGTATGATCCCATCTCCTATCCCCTCGCGCCTGTGACCTTCAGCTGAACCTGCGCAGCTCCGGCAGCTTGGGAGGTATTCTCATCTTGGTTACCGGTTTAGCCTTGATCGGCGGGCGCCAGTACTCGGGCATGAATCTCTCCCGACCGGTGTTGGGGTTTTGAATGCAGCGCACCGGCAATCCAGCCGCGGTTCTCATCAGACATTCGTTGCAGCGAAGGCAGCGCCTGATCTTGTCCACCTGACCAGATGCGACCTTGTTTCCCCATTCTGGATCGGCGAACATTTGCCTGCCCAGAGATACAATGTCGCATTTGCCCTGGGAGATGGCCTCTTCGGCGGTGTGGGGGTCGTGCACCGACGGACAAATCACCGGCACCTCTACCGCCTTCTTGAAATTGGCTGACTCAGGAAGGATGGCCCCGTCGTCATCGGGAAAGAAATACTTCAACGCCTCGTAAGAACCGTCGGAAAGATGGATATAATCTGCTCCCAACGCCGCCAGGGTGCGAGCTGTCTCCAGGGCTTCTTGGTGGGTGAAGCCCCCAGGCAGGTGCTCATCAGCGGACATGCGCACCCCCAGGATGAAGTCCGGGCCCACCGCCTCACGAACCTTCAGGAAAGTTTCCACCAGAAAGCGCATGCGATTCTGCAGGCTCCCCCCGTAAAGGTCGGTGCGTCTGTTGGTGAGAGGGGATAGGAACTGGTGTTCCAGGTATCCGTGGGGCGCGTGCAGCTCTATTCCGTCGAACTGCGCCCCCACCGCGAAGCGGCAGGAGTTGGCGAACTCGTCCTGCTCCCGGCGAATCTCCTCCACGCTCATCTCATATGGGAGCTCTCCCCCCGCCCTCTCGATCATCTGAGGATGTTTCTCCAGGGCTTTCCCGAAACCCCGGGGCATATATTCTGGTGAGATCATCATGGGCACCACCGATGGGGCGGGAGGTCGCTCGCCAGCGTGGGAATGACCCTGTCGCCCGAAACCGATGGACATCTGCACGAAAGCCACCGAGCCGAAGGCGTGGATGGTTTCTGCCAGCTCCGCCAGACCCGGCATATGGGAGGCATTGAAACAGTGCAAGTTAGAGGTGTATGGGAAGCGGGAAGCCAATTCTGTTCCGAGCACGCACTCGGTGATGATCAGCCCGCATCCTCCTTTAGCCCGGGCGGCGTAATAGGCTAATACTTGATCGTTGACATATCCCCGGTTATCCAGGGACATGAGAGTGTTCATGGGGGCCAGGGCGATGCGGTTGGGTATCACCACCCCTTTGATTTCGATGGGGGAGAGCAGGTTCTTAAAATCATCTTTCTTGGCTCTGGTTTTGGCTCCAGACCTCGATCTGGGTTTGGCTCCAGGCTTTTCCGCCATTCCCGCCCACCTCCTAGATTCTTCTGACGGGTTCGATTCCCAATAGCCCGGCAAGGTTCTCCCCGAAGATCTTGCGGCGATCCTCATCGGTGAGAGCGGGATATCCGTAGTCTTCCTGCATATCCTCGGGAAACTGAAATTCCCGAAAACCTTGTACAGCCCCCTTTATCTGCATCCCGAATCCGGCATAGTCGGTGCCCCAGATGATGCGCTCCGGACCCACAAAGCGCAGCGCCTCCCCCAGGATCTTGGCGAACTTGCGAGGGGCTCCGATGGACCAAGGGACCAACAAAGAGAGACAGAGATAGACGTTGGGATGTCCCATGGCCACCATGTTCAGGTCATCGCAGTAGGGGTATCCCATGTGGAATGCTACCAGTTTGAGGTCGGGGAAATCGCGAGCCACATCGTCTAACTGCAGAGGCAGGGCGTGCTTGCTCTTGCCCGGCGGTACCCAACAGAAGCCGGTATGGATGTCCAGTACGATGCCCAACTCCTCCGCCTTCTCATAGACGGGCCAGAGCTCGGGATCGTTGATATAGGTGTCTTCAGGTGGGTAGAACTTGAAGATTTTCGCCCCCTTCTCCTTGACCCAGTACTCCAGTTCCCAGATGGTGTTCTTTACCCCTTTGAACTTCACCGGGGAGATATTGGGCTGATACATAAAGCGGTCTGGGTTCGATTCCACCACCTTGGCCATGGCTCCGTTGGACATCCAGCGGCTGGTGAAACCGGTGGTGTCCATCATGGATTCTGGCAGCAGGCAGGCGATGTCCACCCCGTACTTGTCCATGTATTCCAGCAGTGCTGCGGGGTCTTCCTGTTTGGTCAGTTCCTTGGGGTCGATTCCCTGAAATAGCTCTGGCTTGACCCCTAGCATCAGGGGCCGCCGAATGTTGTCGATAGCCCTCCACCACATCTGCACCCCGGGGAAGTGGTTGATGGTCTCCATCTCCCCGATCAAATGGGCTTCGGGGTCGATCTTGAAGTAATCATCCTTTTCGAAGACTGTCTGCTCCTCAGCCATCTCTTAACCCCCTTCCACTTAGTCGCCTATTTCTTAACCGGTCGCCACTTAGGCAGGGTAATCTCCTCGGAGACGTCGTCAAAGACCACCTCCAGCTCCATCCCATTGGCGAGCTTATCGAAGTCGCATTCCACGATGTTGGAGATCATGCGCGGGCCTTCCGGCAGGTCCACCATTCCCAGCACGTAAGGTAAATCCGCCCAGAAGGGAAAGGGTACTCCGAAGTAATTGATGGCGTAGGCGAAGAGGGTTCCCTTGCCCGAGGCTTCTATCCACTGGTGTTCGTCGCTGTGGCAGTTGGTGCAGTATAGATAAGGGGGGTGATCGATAAATCCACATTTAGAGCATTTGCGCAGCACCAGGCGATGTTCCTTTGCCGCGTCCCAGAAGGGCTGAGACCATTTGGTAGGTTTAGGCAGAGGCTTTTTTAAGTCCTCGTCGGTGAGGTTCATCATCGCCTTGATGGTCTCGATGCTTATGGGTTCATGTTTCTTCATCTTCTTCCTCCTTCCTAACCGGGTATCTGGTTACCCAGGACGGTGAAGTGGCAGTCCATAAAGGCTCCACCCCCGGTGTTCTCGATGATGAAGCGCGCCCCTTCCACTTGGGCTTTGCCCGCTTTGCCCTGCAGTTGTCTCACCGACTCCACCAAGAGAGCTATACCTACCCCGGTACCGGTGTGCCCGAAAGAGAGAGCCTCGCCGTTGGTGGTGACGGGATATTTGCCTCCTGGGCTGGTCTCGCCAGACGCCACTAAAGCACCGGTGGTGCCGGGTTCCCACAAGCCAAGGGCGTCCATGATGATCAGTTGGATGCAGGGATAGGAGCCGTAAATCTGGAAAATGTCCATATCTTCGGGACCCAGACCGCTGCGCTCGAAGGCTCGCTTGGCGATGGGAGCCAAGTACTCCGCCATGGTGGCGAAGTCTCTCATCCCCGCCCGGGTGATGGTGCGGTGGGAATAGTCGGAGGCTTCCCCCAGAATGTAAACTGGCTTGTCACATACCTTCCTGGCTTTTTCCGCCGTGGTCATAATGAAGGCGCTTCCGCCGTCCCCCAGCACGTTGCACATAAGCGTGGTCAGCGGGTAGGAGACCATGCGCGCGTTCAATACCTTTTCCACGGTAATCTCTTTCTGGTTGAACATGGCGTTGGGCTGGAGCATGGCCCATTTGCGGTTGGCCACGCATACTGCCGCTATCTGCTCGATGGTGGTGCCGGTGATGTTCATGTAGGCTTGGGTGATCATAGCCGCCAGGGCGTTGTAGGTCATGCCATAGGGAACCTCCCATTCCACGTCAGAGCCGGCGATGGAGAAATACTTGGCTTGCTCGTTAGGGGTGAAGGTGGAGAAGCGCTGGGCGTGCACCACCAGCACGGTGTCCGTCTCCCCGGAGTGGAGAATACCCTCCGCGGTTTTACGCAGGGAAAAAGAGGAAGCGCCCCCAGAGGAGGTCATGCAAGTGACCTTACAGCCCTTGGCGCCGATGGCTTCCGGCAGTCGGCCAAACACCATCTCGGTATTGTAATCGTTGTCCGGGTTGGACATGATATGCTGGGCGCAGAGCACCGCCCCGATATCGTTCTTGTCGATGCCCGCGTCCTGAATCGCCTGCCTAGCCACGGTATAGGCGATCTCGAACTCAGAACGCTCGGGATAGTTACCGCAGGGTACCTCGCCGGTGCCGATGATGGCGAACTCGCCTTTGCTCATTAAATCATCTCCTTTCTCAAAATCCAAGCGTTGGCGGGAAAGGATTGAATTTGATCGTTAAGGTTAGCCGTCGTTCCGTTTCCACCAACTTGACCTTTTACCTCAAAACCGGGAACGTAAAGCTCAGTGTCAAGAGAGTGGGAATCGCGATGCCCGGTTCTCTGAATGGTTCGCTAATATTTTGTTGACAATGCAATGAATATGTGATATTTAATTCCATACTGGATTGTCCAGTATGTTAGTTAATATCACATTCGCTCCTGCTTGTCAAGGTATTGAATATACGAAGGGAAATCCAGGGAAGTGGGGATGGCTGTGATAAGCTATAAATAGTAACGGAAGAATAAAGCGCGCGTTCGCCATATGAAGAGAATGCGAATGGTGTAGATGGCGAATGAAGTATGCTTGATGAGACAAAGGAAGAAATAGCGCCATGAAGGAATAGAGCTCATGAA
This sequence comes from Candidatus Geothermincola primus, assembly GCA_015711725.1. Lineage (GTDB taxonomy): Bacteria > Actinomycetota > Geothermincolia > Geothermincolales > Geothermincolaceae > Geothermincola > Geothermincola primus. Next base: position 5,567 of record JACVIX010000144.1, read on the forward strand.
GGAAAAATTGGTGATGAAAATCTCTGAGCTGGCAGAAAGAGCGAAAGTGCCAGCCTCCACCATCAGGTACTACGTCAGGGAAGGGCTGCTCCCTCCCCCGCTCAAGACGGGCAGGACCATTGCCTATTACTCCGACGCTCATCTGCGTAGGCTGAAACTGATAAAAAAGCACGCATCCCAGGGAAAAACCCTTCAGGAGATAAGGGAAGAGATTCAACGCAGATTCAAAGGAAAAGAGACCCTACCGGAGGTGTCCGACGCGGTGACTACCAATCGACGGGAAGCCATTATCAAATCTGCTATCAAACTCTTCCGGGAGAAGGGTCTGAGCGATACCAGCGTCAACGACATCGTCAGTCATGCCGGTGTGGGAAAGGATACCTTTTATCTCAACTTCAAGAACAAGGAGGAGCTCTTCATCAAGTGCGCCGACCGCATCTTCTATGAGATGTATGAGGACATCTGGCAGGAGATAAGGGAAGAGCGGGATATGATCGAGCGCCTGAGAAAGAGGGGAAAGGCTTTCTTCCAATATTACCCTAAGTGGATAGACATGATGAATTTAATCCGGGGGGCGTCGGTGAGCGGGAATCCCGTCTTCGTGGAAAAACTTGAGCAGGTGATGGAGCAGATCACCGGGCCGATAATCCACGACATAGAACGGGCTAAGAAAGAAGGCTTAGTGGGAAAAAACATCGACAGCACCGTCGCCGCCTTTTTTATGATGGGGATGGCGGAGTACAGCGCCTACCTGATAGAGCACAGCGACTACACGGAGGAGGATATCCTCGAATTCATGGACAATTTCCTCACCGGCTCACTCTCATTAGAAGTGGGCGAATATGGCAAACCCGGGAAGAAAAAAGGCTGATGGCGGAAGAGCGAACTGCTTCTTATACGGGTAAATTTCTATGGGTAGAGTCGGGCGGGAGCAAGGAATAGGACGATGGAAGTTTTTCTGTAAGCGGGCGCGTTTTAACGACCATTCCTTTCGAACATCACGAGAATATTGATATCTAGATAATATTATTTTACGTATTGTAAATATATGCTGATGGGCGAGCGCTTTATTTCCACTAACAGCATTGAAGGGGTGAGTCGACATTATAGTTCCGACGGAGGGGATTAAGAAAGTCTATGAAAGACCCAACCGATAACCAAAAATCGATCCCTTGGCTTTTAACCTTGCTGTAGTAGTAATTTTACCCTGATCATCACCTCACCCTCGCAGTACTGGTAGGGGTTTAAGGTCAGGGGATTGGTCTTTATTCCTGGGTGGGGGTCCCGGGTGAGGAACCTGCGCAGAGTAGGAGAGTAATACCTTGCCCGGAGGGCATAAAACCCGGTCTCTGAGTCGTAGTAGTAGCCGGCATAGGTATGGGGGCAGGAAAGGGACTCATATCCCGGCCGGGACTGCTCGCCCAGAACCTTCCCCCAGGGGTCATAGGGGTACTTCTATAATGTTATTTACATTATGAAGATAATATAGAATAAAGAATCTTATATTTTTTCTTATTCCTTTTCTCTATTTTGACGTCTGTCAGAACTTAAACCGTTTTCAATTTCTTTATCATCGTCATAAAATTGTCTTTTTACAAATTGTCTATTTACAATTAATATAACAGGAATAAAAAGCATATAAACTGTTTCCAAAAACATAAAACCGTAAATGTCCCCTTTTTTCATGAGAATTATTGCGACAATGGAAATTTGAAAAACAATGGACACTGTTATGAAGAAATGCCTTTCTATTGTTTTCTGGATTTTCCCTAAAAAACCTGTGTACAGGAAATCGGAAACACTTAGCGCCCTTTTTTGCAGGGTCCACAAACAGAAAAATATTGGCAAAAGTGAAAGATATAAAAAGAGGTTATTGTGTAAAATTAAGCCAAGCAAATTGAACAACAATACCAACAGAAGTGCGAGAAAATATAAAACAACAAACTTTCTTCTCTTTTCCAAAGTTCCTCCATTCAGAGTTCTGAAGCGCACAAATTGAATTAATCTCGAGAAAAGATTAACTCCTTTGCTAAAAATCACCAATCTATAAATTGCATTAACTTTGCCGCTGTCCCGAAATTCGCAACCTCTCCAGTAGACTATCTTATTCTATGTGAGAGAGTTTCTTCTTAAAACCCTTGGCGGGGACTAGTTAAGGATATTTACGTTTTTTCAATCCTATGGCATTTAATTTCCCATCTCACTATCAAAATGATCGCACATCATTGTAATTTTTATATTGCTATATATTATTCCATGGAGCACTCGAATCATAAGTAAACATTTCATAAAAATTATAGGCTCCATAAAAGATATATTCTCCAGATGCACCGGCTGTTGGCAAAAAATTAACGAATCCATAAACCACTTCAAAACCTGCACAAATTGACTTTGGTAGATTGTGACATATCGACCACCGGATGTCATCCAAAAGACTGTACTGATTATATGGTTTGTCGGGCGGCAATAAATCCTTTGCGAGAATGTCATTTCGAAATTGGTACGCGGAATCGAAACCGCTGAATAAGCCATCGAACATTTT
>JACVIX010000145.1 GCA_015711725.1 Candidatus Geothermincola primus
CTCTTTGTCAAGAGCGTCCAAGCCTGATTTTTTCAGAAAATTAGGCGAATCTCCTCGACAATAACCACTCTTTAACACCGCATCACGTTTATTTTCCGCGACCGGCAAGCCCTATAACTTTCCAACAAAATTAATAAATTTACAATATATAGAATTTTAATAGTTCAAAATGAGGGGCGCAAGCGTATTGCCTAAGTTATAATGGATATCTATGCATCATTATCGTATTTACGCTTTGATTATCAGAAAAAATAAAGTTTAGTGGTTAATAAGGGGAGGCAACACGCAACCCTATCTCACATCTGCGTTGCAAATTTGCACACGTTTGTGTCGCAAAACTAAATAGCGAAGATGGGACATATAAGGTAAAGAATGGACTGCGTGCAACTAGAACACCTCGAGCCATTTTTTCTTTCTCTCAACAATTAAATATTTTCGCTCAGTGAATTGAGAAAAATTAAGGGCAAAGATATAGTCTGCTTTCGATTTATCAAATGGCGCTTTTAAATGTTATTATTAATAGGCGATGGCTTGCGCAAATACTTGACGGATAAGGACATCTCGGCGCTACGGTAATCGTGCCTGCTGTGGGCAAGCTCGTCCAAGGGAATAGGTATAACCGGCTGTGATCTCTGCAGCAGTAAATGAAAAACTCCTGACGTCGCCAGCATGCGAGAACGCCATCTGCACAATCACGGAAAACGAATGGGTAGTAGGTAGGCCAGCGCGATAAATGCCTATAAACCCATAATATTAATGTAAACCTTAAGGATATTTAAATAAGGTATGTACCGTATAACGGAGAGTTGCCGGATGATTATGAAAAGAAATCCAAAGAAAATATGAGGAAGAGAAAAGCGCAATCGGCGTGGAGATGACGATTCGCAAAAAAGAAAGATGGCTAGAGAGGCTGAGGAAAGGGGGTAGGCGTAGATGAGCGATGAGGTCTACGTGAGGCTGCGTGAGTACCTGGACCGCTTACCGGGAGGATTCCCTCCGGAGAGCGAGGGATTGGATCTGGAGTATCTGAAGCGCATGTTCACTCCCGAGGAAGCGGAGGTGGAACTGGGGGTTAGACCAGTGCCCGAGCCAGCCACGGCCATCGCCCGCCGCTGCGGGAAACCCGTAGAGGTGACGGAGAGAATACTCGGGGAGATGGTGCGCAAAGGGCTGGTGCTCCCCGTGCCCGCGGGAAAGAAAAGGTTATACATGGCGCTGCAATACATGACCGGTTTTGGGGAACAGATACTGGCATACGGCTTGGACGAGGAAACCGCTCGTCTTTGTCTGGACTACCACCGCAGGTCCGGGTTCATGACCGGCTTCGCCAGCCAGAAGCAGATGCGGGTGGTCCCAGTGAGCGAGGCGGTGGAGAGCTTGCCGGCGGTGGCTCCCTATGAAAGGCTCCGGGATATGGTGGCTTCCCAGGAGGTCATCGCCCTCACCCCCTGTCCCTGCCGAGTCTCCAACCAGAAAGTTGGAAAGGACTGCGGGCATCCCGTAGAGACCGAGCTCTCCTTCGGTTTCGTGGCACAGTGGCGCATCGACAACGGTTTCGGAAGGAAGATAAGCAGCGATGAGGCTCTGCGGGTTATGGACGAGGCGGAGAGGGCTGGGCTGCTCCTGGCTCCCACCAATACCAAGGAACCCATCGGGATGTGCATGTGCGCCACTTGTTGCTGCCACTGGCTTCAGGGAATCAAATTGCACGAGAAACCTGCGGAACACGTGCAGTCCTCCTTTCGAGCGAAGATCGACCCTAAGGCTTGCACCGCATGCGGTTCCTGCCTGGAGCGCTGCCAGATGGACGCGCTTACGCAAAGGGAAGAGGCTATGGAGGTGGACCAAGCCCGCTGCATCGGCTGCGGACTGTGTCTCCCCGCCTGTCCCGAAGAAGCAATCGCCCTGGTGGAGAGGGGAGATAGAAAAGAGCCCTCATCCACCTATCTGGGGATGTTCGCCAGAGTGGCCGGGGAAAGGGGCCTTCCCCTGGGAAAGATGGAGAAGATGATGGACCGCGCTTCCCTGCCTGCCTTCATGGGTACCTGGAAGGTTCTACACCGGCTCCACTTGGCTGGCCCAGTGATAAATCTCATGGAGAAACGAGGGATGATCTGAAGGCCGTCCGGTAGATAGCCTGATGGTCTGGCAACATAAGAGGAAAGATCCTAGGGGAATGTTTGTTTCGCATAAGCGGCAAGCCACCAGGGGAATGTTCGTTTTCGCTTAAACGACAGGCTCCCAGGAGAATTTTCGTTTCGATTAGGCATCAAGCTCCCAGAGGAATGTTCTTTTTTGCTTAAACGATAGCTCCAAGGGCAATGTTTTTTCGATTAAACAGCAAGCCCCAAGGGAATGTTCGTTTCGTATAAGCGGCAAGTTTCCTATGAAAAGTAGGGATGACTTTAAGGAACGCAAGCACGGGATATCCCACTCGCGGAGTGCATCCGCCTCGCAATCCCTCCTGGTAGCCCAAATCGGCTAACCCCGAGGAATAAAACGATATTCCCTCGCTAATTTACGGAAATGCAGGATTCCCGCCCGGTGGCCGATGGGCACGCTATATGCATGAGGCGCAAGAAGATGGGCGAAGAAACATGGAATTACAAATAATCTTATCCATGCTACTTATTCTCTCCGTTCCCTTCCCCAAAAAAGTGCGGTTATAACCACCTCGCACCCCAAGGGGGAATGCGGTGCTTATAATTGGGGTAAGCGGGGCCTATCTTTTACGCTATCTCCGCTGCGGCGGCAATTTGTAGAGCCCCCACGCGATCGCCATCACAATTGCGAGCGTTATCCTGAGGCAGTCTTGCGATTCACGCCGACGATGAAACCTCATCACGCCTTCGAAGAAAAGATATTCTGCGGCTGCTTCAAACTTACGATGTGCGCGAACGATAAATCTCTTTAAGCAGCCGATAGATTTTGCTTAAACTCCTTCGAGCGGAAACACTTGCAAGCGCAAAGATCTTGCGCCGAGCCGCGCCCCCTCATTGCGGATCAATCCTGAACCTTAACCTCCACGGTGCACTTAGTGGGAAGGATTTCCATGTAATACGTGCCGGGCTTGAGGTAGATGGTCTTCTGGTGGGGTCCGGGCTCAAACGCATTGGCTCCCGCCTGCATTTTCCCATCTGGATATGAAAACACCGTTATGGTAACCTTCGCGTCCTCGCCACCTATCAAATTGTAGTGAAGCACCTGCGAGTTGGTGGCGACTTGAAAGGTATCGGTCTTGGTATCCGAGCTCGCCGTCACTGAAAAGACGTAATCGCGAGCTTGGGCTCCCTGGGACGTGGAATCGGTCATCGCGCCTTCCTCCGCGCCCTTTCCTCCTCCTGGCTTCTCGCCCTCCTTATTGGAGCCACAACCGACAATCGCGCTCAGGAATAAAAAAATGGCCAGCATTCCCGCTAGTACAGAAAAGATCAAATTCGCTTTTTTGTCGATCATTTCACACCTCCTTGATATAAACTTTTTCCATAAGCGGGTGAACAACTCGGCTCCTCGCGATTGTTTATGATAGCATTTTACAACCTTTCGGAAAAGCTAGAGCAATCATGTAACCTGTCTCAAAAAATAAAGAGATACATCCGCATATCTAAAAGCATGGCAATGACAAGAGCGTCTCAAAGGTAAGTAAAGTGTTATGAGGGAATGAAGGTTAGCAGGCTTCGAAAGGAGACCTCTTTCATCCCACTGTATGCTCTATTTTCACTTTCTGTTGAACCGTGATGATGCGCAGACGAAAAAGAAAGAGATGAAAGCGAAAGAAAGACCGGAAAGAAAGACCGAGTTGATAAATCGGTTTTCATCCATTCAAGTATCGTCGCGATTTATCGCTATACGTAATTATTAATATTTCGTTGTGTTAAAATTTCGTCTGCTATTGACGGTTCGCGGGCTCCAGGTGGCTTTTTCAAGCCAGGCCGTATTTCTTAAGCGCTTCCTCCCGGGGTCGCCCTTCCTCGTCCAGCTGAGCCAGCTGGTAAATCTCGGAGAGCATCAGCTCCATATCGGGGACTGATCCGGCATTGGCTCCCTCCTCCGTGGGGGTAAGGGCACGTGGTGGCAGCACGTCATGGTTGCGTCCGGAGCCCCAGGCGTTAAGCAGCTTGCGCTTTAAGTACCAGATCCTCCAGCCGCAGTCCATGAGCTCCTCCAAGGTCCAGTCCATGCCAGTGGTGACTTTGAGCATCTCCACTTGGTCGGTAAGCGGCAGGAAAGCCCCAATAAACTCGCACATGCACAGGGAGTTAAAGATCTGCCCCACTGCCAAAGCCTTCCAAGTGAGCTCCGCCTTACCCTTGCTGGTCATGCCGGTGTAGGGGCCTTTCAGCCCAATCTCCGGCCAAGAAGCCATCCCTCCCTCCACCAATAGGTTCACAGAGTTGAGATGGCAAGCTCCCCTAGTCCCCATGGCGTAACCCAGACCATAGCCATGATATCCACGAGGATCGTGAGCGGGGAAATCCAAGCCGCGCACATGTACCGCCAACTCTGGATGCCCCAATGACTTCGCCAAGCGCAGGGACCCTTGAGCCATACGCTCCCCGAAATCTTTTTTATAGGCTGTAATTTCTATAGCCTGGAGAGCTGTCTCCATATTTCCCCAGGAGAAGTCCAGTCCAATCTCCTCTTGGCTGATTATGCCTTTCTCCTGCGCCTCCATGAGCAGGGCGATCACCGAGCCCATGGCGATGGTGTCCATCCCCAGGCGGTTGCAGAGCTCGTTGGCTTTTGCCACAGCCTCCAGAGAGGGGTTCATAAGATTGGTCCCCATCATACACACGGTCTCGTACTCGGGACCCGGACCCTCCTCCAGGGCATAGGGTCCCTCGCTCACCCTCACCACCCGTTTACACCGCACCGTGCAGGCGTAGCATCCCGCCGTATCCACCAGGATATTATCGTTGTAGTAGAAGGAATTGAGGGTCTCCAGGGCGTCCATCCACTCCCCCACCGCCCAGTTCTTCACGGGCACATCCCCGGAGAGCATGCCGGTGTCCAGCGCCCCATTGGTTCCCAGCTCGTGGAGGGTCTGGGCGAGCAGGGATTTCTTCAGCTTCTCCGCCACTTCTTTTCGCAACGCGCCAGCGGCTTCGGGGTCCGCGTATCCTATCTTTCCGCCCCCACGCACCACGATCCCTTTAAGATTCTTGGAGCCCATCACCGCCCCCAAACCACAGCGGCCAATCACGCTGCCCATCTCATTCACCATGTTGGCGAAGGCCACCAGGTTCTCGCCCGCCGGCCCGATCTTCAAGCTGCGGACGATACGGCCCTCTTCCTTGAGATTGTCCTCCCACCACTGATGAGCCTGGTAAGTGTCCATCCCCCAAAGCTCCGTGGCGTCTCGTATCTCCACCTTCTCACCATCAATAAGCAAAAATACTGGGTTGTCTGCTTTTCCGGTAATGATGATTCCGTCGTAGCCGGAGAGTTTTAGCGCGGGGCCGAAAGCGCCCCCGCAATTGCCCTCTCCCCATAGATCAGTGAGGGGGGAACGGGCGGCCACGGAGAAGCGGCCGCTTCCCGGAAATCCCGTCCCGGTCAAGGGACCGTTCATCACTATCAAAGGGTTTTCGGGATCCAAGGGCTCCACCTGCGGTCCCACCCTGTCGCTGAAGAGCTTCGCCGCCAAGCCGGCGCCGCCGATAAAGCTTCGAAAGAGCTGATCCTCCAGCTCCAAAAAATCCACCTTGCCCTGGGCCAAGTCAACCTGGATGGCCTTGCCCGCAAATCCTTTCATTTACCCTCCTCCTTCCATTCAAACCTTTTGTCCCCATAAGTAGACGCAGGGCAGAATATCGCGGTAGACCTGCCTCTGCGATTCCTGGTAGATTCTCGTCATTACCTGGCGAATCTCCTCATCGCTTATTCCCTGATCTTTCCAGACCTTCACCAAAGAGAGGTCTTGAGGCAGCAGGCGTTCGAACTCCTCTCTTACCTCCTCCTCGCTCGCGTAAGCGCGGGTTACGTCCACGTGCCAGATGAAGCTCTCCACCCGCTCGAAACCAGCCTCTCGCATCTCCCCGGCAAGATCCCCCACCCCAAAACTATAGGCGGGATGATTTTTGGAGAGCACCCAGCGCATCTTTTTCCACACCGGCTCGAGCTCTCCCCATGACAGAACGTAACTTTCCTCACCTAGCAAGGGCTCGAAGAGGGAGATACGTCCCCCGCGCTTGAGCACCCTCCATGCTTCCTTGAAAGCTTGATGACGATCCTTTACATAGGCGAAGACGGAACGTCCCACCACCGCGTCCATGTTCTCGTTGGCGAAGGGCAAAGAAAGTAAGTCCACCTGGAGGAAACGGATGCTTCGCATCCCTCGAGACTCCGCTTCCCTCCGCGCCTCTTCCAGCGCCCCGGGGCTTAAATCCACCCCGTAAACCATACCCTCCTCGCCGGTAAGCCTCGCCGCCTCCAGAGAGAGGAATCCCCTTCCGCAGCCCAGGTCCAACACTTGATCGCCTTTCTTCAACGCCGCTTTGTGCAGAACCCGATCCCTAATCTGGGAGAGGAGGAGGCGGCTCTGGGGGTCTTTTCCCCGCATGCATTCCTCCTCTACCGTGGCTAGCCAACCTGACCAATCCATATACGAACTCCCGCGGAGAGCCGGGGATCAAGGAGCCGGAAGGTGAAAACCCCTCAAACAGGGGGCATGCGGATCATTCTATCGGTGCCTTTGTCGCTAGGTGTGTTTCGCGCGCTCACTGGGGCGGACTTGCTCGCGCACCCGCCGCGACCGCATGCCCACTGGGGGTCTATACCTATCCCCGGTCAAACCCTATATCGAAAAATTACAATACGTTATTTTGTCATATATTTATTTAACAATTTATTATCTTTTAAGGACTAAGAGTTCGCTCCATCCAGAGGGAGTCTCTGCCCCTTCCTTAATTTCGTTAATCCAAGAGATGGCATCATCGACGGCGCTGACCTCCATCCCCGGGCGGAAGCACCCCAGCCTTGAATAGGTCTGACTGTCTTTGAAAGGTTAGTCCTCGTCCTCGATGATCAGGTGTTCCAGGCCCTTCTCCCGCAGAAGGTTGTTATAGACCTCGTAGGCGGGCTTGATCACCGGGAGCATCTTGAGGAGACGGGGCATGGAGCCTTCTGCCTCGATCTCTCCTGAGGAGAGGGCGCCTAGCAGGTTGAGCTTTCCGCACCAGAACTTGTGAGCGGTGTCCAGCTCCATGGACATGGTGGCGTCGGCGGTGAGTCCCTCAGGGGTGACCCCCGGGTAGGTTTTTACCTCCTCTCCGGTGGTGTCGATCCAGTATTCGCCTTCGGGGTTGCGATAGATGAAACGCACCACCATCTTGGAGTCCTTGGCCTTCTGGGCGATATCGGGGTTGCTCATCAGCGCCTCAAAGACCCCTTGCAGCAAATCATAGAATACGTTGACGTCATCGAAATAGGGCATCTGATCCTCCTTTCCGTCTCTCGAAACCTTAGGCGGGAAAAGACTAACATCACCTCCCCACAAGACCGCTAATTTCCCCGCCTCACTGGCAACCTTCCATATCCCGGTATTCCCTTCATCATCTGGTCTTCTATCTTCTGGCCCAGGCGGGGCGAGCGACCGCGTACCTCGAATATCCCCCGCAGGAATGCTTTTTTCAGCGCGTGCGGGGCGGGATCGAAGAGCCGCTTTAGCATGAGTCCCCGCCGGAAATACTTGTTGAAGTACCGAAAGAGCTCGTATCCCTCCGCTTTGTCCTCGAAAGCCACCGCGGCTATCTTCCCAGACACCAGGGCGCC
>JACVIX010000146.1 GCA_015711725.1 Candidatus Geothermincola primus
CCAACATGATGGCATCATAAAATATAGGGTTCAAACTCCATTATTTAAGCAGACGGTATAATCTTTTAAAATCGTCTTTAACTTTCCCAATCAAGGATTTAGATAGGTAGATTCTGGGTAAATATTTCATAATATTTACATAATTCATAAACGCTTACAATAGGTTATACTCAGTGAGGCGAAAGTTTATTCCACGTAATTATGCGTGACTTACGCCTTATGAATAGAAAGAGTATTATAATTGATAAGGCAATGGAGATAGGCAAGGAAATAATTAATCTAGGTACGGTGCCGGTGTAAGCTCTTCTCTATCATGGATAAATTCCGCTTTTTTGAATTTAATATATAAAGATTACATTGTGTTGAATAATATGAGTTTTTATGAGTTTTTATAAATACGTCGTATTGAATAGCTGGAGGAAACGATGAAAATAGAAAAGGCTTGCTCGAACTGCGGCGTGCCTTTCTGGGTAGCCAGGACTAATGTATGGAGAGATAACGGAACCATCTACAGCCGCATGCTCCCCCAACACCGCATGGTTTTTATGGAGAGCGACAACCTCGACGGTCTGTTTTCCAACCTCGAGATCATAGTTGACAGGCCGATCAAGGACTTGATTATCGAGGCGAAAAGTAAAGCCACTCGAGAATATCTGCGGCCGCTCTTAAGGAGAAGAAGGGGCAGGCTAGTTCAGCTGATCGGGTACCGCAGGATGGCGAGATACGTCGCCAGTATGGCCGCGCTGATGGGCTATGGTCAGATAGAGCTGCTGGACTTTTCCCCCAAGTTCGGTAGGGCGGATCGCATGACCATCCGGGTAAGAAATATTTACAGCCTGTTGATGTTTTGCGGAGACATCAAAGGAGCCGCGGAAGCAGCGGGAAGGCCCAATAGCTTAAGGCAGGCATCCGTGGATTACCTTATTGAGAAAGCCAACCAGTATCAGGTAACCGTTTTTGTCTCCGGAAAAGCCGTCCAGGAGCCGGAGGAAAGGGAACCATTAACTTACGTTAACAAACCCGGCGATTTCCAGCTGGAACGTTGCCCCCAGTGTGGAACGCCCACGGAAGTCGCAAATTATCGGTGGGACCTGGCTCTGGGCACCATCAACGATCCAAGGACTGGGCGAAGGATGGCTATCTTCGGGCCGGCGACCATCGATCGCACCTTCGAGGAACTGGAAAAACAGCTGGGCATAGAGCTTGACGATGTCATCGTGGAAGCTCAGCGTCGATATATACACACCGCCCTCACCGAGGAGGAGAGCCGACTGGATAAGGAGTCCATTCGTTTGCAGCTAGCGGTAAGAGGATTGGGCAACCTAACCGAAATGGAACCGGGGGAAAAAGGGAGTATAAATTTAAGGATAGAAAACCCTTGTCTCGCACCCATCCTCATCGGACTGATGTTGGGCGGTTATGAGATAGCCACTCACAGGAGGGCTCGGGCTTTCTGGAAGATAGAGGAAGATGGAGACCTACGGTTGACCATCGAGCCCCAGGAGAATTGATTGGTTTTACCTGAGCAAGCCCCTCTCTCTATCCCATCAGTGAAAGTACTGATACGACTTTATCTGGATATCCCTTTTTTATCTCTGATAGAGGAAGATGGAGACCTACGGTTGACCATCGAGCCCCAGGAGAATTGAATCCTTTCTCCTGAAAGATCTCCTCCTTCTTTCCGCTAATGAAGACGCTAATACGACTTTGTTTGGGAATCCCTTCCTTATCTCCGCTTTAACTTATCACCGCCTCGTTTACTCAGCTCGTGGTCTTAAGATGGCATTCAATCACAAGGTCTTTGTATTTGGGGCGGCGACATGACCAGAGTGGCGGAAAAGGATTTAAGCGCCGGCGCGCGTTCTGGCCTGGAAAAATCCACGTGTCCGCATTGGGAAGGTCGATACAACTATCAGGTCTAGCAAAATCTAAATCCTCGTGGAATAAGCCGCGGGCATGTATACGCCCCAGGTGGTCCCAGGGTCAGCCTTTATGTGGGATTTCGAGCGGGGTCAGATCATCCTCATCTTCTTCAGTAGGTTCTTTATGGCCATGTCGCCGGCGGTGAGCATAGTCCTCATCTGGCTCTCCCCGTCAATTATCAGGTTCTCATCGATGATTTGGTCTCCCCGCAGGGAGAACTTGGCGGCCCCCGCGCCCACGCCTTTAGCCACTATCCTGTTCTCCCGATTGTCCAACAGGTAGGAGCTTACTTGAACGAAGCCTAAACCGAAAGGAGTGTCCCCCTCCCTTTTGAAAGGATGGGGATAGCGGAAAAAGAAGTGGCTTACTTCGGGAAGAAAGAGAAAATCCGGGTCAAAATTCTTTTGGATGAGCACGAAAAGCTCAGTGGGCATGTTATGGGCTTCCTCGGAGATGGCCATGACCCGCTGGGGATCGGGGATATCGTAGAACTTCATATTGCTCAGCTCCCGTTTCACCAACTGGGGGAGTATGCGGTAGGCTTCTCGGAAAAAATCTTCCCTTTTTGTCGCCATCATTTTGACGTTATCCATGTCGCTAGCCAAATACATTAGGCAGCCGATTCTCTCTTCGGCGGGAAGTCCTACCTCCACGATCTGCCTATATTCCGGCAGCACCTCCGCCTCCGGGTCGCTCTCCACGAAGGGCATGACCACCACCCGCATGTAGGGCATCAAATTGCCCCCACATTCGGTGCAAAACTTGGCCGTTGGTTCCTCCAGTCGATCGCACCTGGAACAATATTTCTTATCCATGACCTACCTCGAAGAAACGTCTATCCATTCTATCGTCCTTATCCATTATACCCTTTACCGCCATTCCCCGGATGGATTTTTTCAATGAGTAAAGAATTTTGTCTTGGAGCGCGTCTGCCCGCCGATTTTTCTCTCAAGGAGAACTCGTTAACTTCTCCCATAACCGCCGGTTCAAAAGCGAGAGTTGCTTTATTCTATGTTTGGGATCTATTTCCAACGTTGGGCCGATTTTTTCAAAACGCCCGCATTTAGACGAGAACAATATTGCATCATGCATCGGTCGCCGGTTCGCGAGCTCGCGATTCGAAATCATGGGAGGCGATAAATCCGCTCGCATCCGTTCCTCTTCCATTCTCTATTTATGACAATATGTAAATTAATCATATAAGGAGAGGGAGGATGGGGTTGATCGTTTTGAGTTAACTCTCCCCTTCAATCTCCTTTTACTTCTTTTGCGCGGCCGCATATCACAAACGCGCGAATGCAGAAAGAACGCTCCCTTCCACTTTCCAAATCTCCGCTATGGTTTCCTTTTCTCGGGTATCAACTTCATTCCACTTTCTCCAGGGGAGCGTAGGCGAGGCTTAGTCGCTTGGCTCCCAGGTGGGGAAATTCCACCATCACCTCGGGCCCACCATCGGTTAAAAATACCTCGGTAACCGTTCCCTCGCCCCATATGGCGTGTCTGACTTGGTCGCCCACACGGTAGACCCGCGCCAGGCGCTCCGCTTCCTCTCTCTCCCGCGCCGCCGCTATATCTTTAAGCTCCTCGCCTCCCACCACCTCTAGACACTCCTGGGGTATATCCCTGATGAAGCGGGATTCCAGGGTGCGCTCGGCGCCGCCGTAGAACTGGCGACTGGCGGCGCTGGTGAGATATAACCGGTCCATGGCTCGAGTCAGCCCCACGTAACAGAGGCGGCGTTCCTCCTCGTCACCCCTCTCCATGATGGAACGCAAATGGGGAAATACCCCCTCGTCCATCCCCACCATAAATACCACCGGGAACTCTAGCCCTTTGGCGTTATGCAAAGTCATCAGGGTTACCGCCCCCTCCTCCTCGTCGTAGAGGTCTATATCACTGATCAGCGAGACTTGTTCCAGGAACTCGGGGAGACCCTCCTGAGGATATGCAGACTGAAACTCGGCGGCGACCCGCAAGAACTCCTCCAGGTTTTCCAGGCGTCCCTCCGCCTCCACGCTTCTCTCCTCCCGCAATTCGCGCAGGTAACCGCTTCTCTCCTGAACCTTCCTCACTAGTTCCGCCAGGGGAAGGTTGAGCATCTCCTCCCGAAGTTCCTGCAAGAGTTCTCTGAAAGCTTTGATCTTTTTGACCGTTCCCGCATTTAGATGGGGTATCTCCTCCGCCCGAAAAAGAGTCTCATAGAGGGAGAGCCCGTATAGTCTGGAGTGCGCCTCCAGACGGCCTATGGTGGTATCCCCGATTCCACGCCGAGGAACGTTGATGACACGGCGCAGGGAAACGCTGTCCTCCGGGTTGACCAAGACCTTCAAGTAAGCCAGAATATCCCGAATCTCCCGCCTCTCATAGAAGCGGTAACCCCCCACGATCTTATAGGGAATATTGAAGCGGAGCATGATCTCCTCGAAGACGCGCGATTGCGCGTTGGTGCGGTAAAAGACAGCTATGTCTTTTAAGGAATACCCTTCATCCGCCACCAATTTGCCGATCTCATCCACCACAAAGATGGCCTCTTCCATACCATTATAAGCTCGGAAGTATTTGACCGGCAGCCCCCCTTCGCGCTCGGTCCACAGTTTCTTCTCCTTCCTACCCCTGATCTTCACCACCACCCCGTGAGCCGCCTCCAATATTTTATTGGTGGAACGATAGTTCCTCTCCAGCCTCACCACCTTGGCGTCGGGGTAATCCTTCTCGAAATCCAAGAGATTGCGTAGATCCGCCCCTCTCCATGAATAGATACTCTGGTCGTCGTCCCCCACCACGCAGAGGTTGCGATGTTTCGATGCCAGCTGGTTCACCCAGTGGTACTGCGCCCGATTGGTGTCCTGGTATTCGTCCACGCTGATGTAGAGAAACTTCTCCTGATATTCCTCCAAGATAGCGGGGTAGAGCTTGAAGAGAGCCAGGGTATGGAGGATGATATCGTCAAAATCCACGGCGTTGCTGCGCAAGAGCCTCTCCTGGTACTTACGGTATACCTCGGCGGTGACAAGCTCGAAGTCGTCCCGCGCCTTTTTCGTCATTTCTTCGGGACTCAGCATCTCGTTCTTTGCCACGCTGATGCGGGAGTGCACCGCCCGGGGAGGATACCTTTTGGTATCTATCTGGTTGTCTTTCATCAGTTGAGTGATCAGCCTTCTCTGATCATCCTCGTCATAGACCACAAAGTTCCGTTTCAAACCCAGTTTCTCCGCGTCCCGACGGAGCATGCGCATACATGCGGCATGAAAGGTGGAGACCCACATGGCTTGACTTATCCTTCCCACCAAGCCCGCTAAGCGGTTCTTCATCTCCTCCGCCGCCTTGTTGGTGAAGGTGATGGCCAACAAACGCCCTGGGGGCACGTCTTTCCCCTTTATCAAGTAAGCCAGACGATAGGTGAGCACCCTAGTCTTGCCGCTTCCCGCCCCCGCCAGGATAAGCAGGGGCCCCTCGGTGTGCAGCACCGCCTCCAGCTGCTCCGGGTTCAACTGTCCGAGGATATCCTCTACCTTCAAACTATCCATCCTTTCCACAGGATGACAGATCCTCACCCATCTTCTTCGCTACATTTCCGCTCATGCGAACCGCGCATCTGGCTATCACCATACCACTCCTAAATCATTTCCCCATATAATATTTTATCTTTATCCCCTAGCCTATTGTTAAACCGGAACGCCATATGGCCCGCGCGCAAACGGCTTTCTCTCGGTTCGAACCCCAAAATCCCCGTTCCCGCCTAATAGGTCTCGGTTTCCGGAAGGACGCGAAGATAAGAATAGGGCAACCTGCCCAGTTTGGGTTTCTATAAGGAAAAATCTGTTTTTCTGGGGAAATTCCGCGTCCTCTTCCACGCCATCCCGATGGCGCATCTTCTATTCCCACTCGATGGTGGCGGGAGGTTTGGAGGAGATATCGAAAGCCACCCTGTTTACCCCAGCCACTTCCCCGATGATGCGCGAGGATATTCTCTCCAGCACCTCGTAGGGGAGACGGGCCCAGTCAGCGGTCATGGCATCCTCGCTTACAACCGCTCGCAGCACGATGGGATAGGCATAGGTACGCTCATCCCCCATCACCCCAACCGTTTTAATATCGGGCAGGATGGCGAAGGATTGCCACAGTTCCCGGTAGAGCCCCGCTCTTTTGATCTCCTCGGTGACGATGGCGTCCGCCTCACGCAATATATGTAGTTTTTCGGCAGTCACCTCGCCGATGATACGGATAGCCAATCCGGGGCCGGGAAAAGGCTGCCTCCACACAATCTCTTCGGGCAAGCCCAGTTCCTCACCTACCGCGCGCACCTCGTCTTTGAAGAGGAGGCGCAGGGGTTCCACCAGGGTGAACTGCATCTTCTCTGGCAGCCCTCCCACGTTGTGGTGGGATTTGATCTTGGCGGCGTCGCGGGTTCCGCTCTCGATAATATCGGGATAGAGCGTGCCTTGCACCAGGAAAGAGGTGTCTTTGAGTCGGTCGGCCACCTCCTCGAAGACCCGGATGAACTCCTCCCCGATGGTCTTGCGCTTCACCTCGGGATCGGTTACACCATGTAACCTTTTAAGGAATCTTTCTTCCGCTTTGATATGGATAAGATTTATCTTGAAGTGACGTCGGAAGGTATCCTCCACCTGTTCCCCTTCCCCCTTACGCAGCAGCCCGTGGTCCACGAAGACGCAGGTAAGCTGGTCCCCCACCGCCTTGTGCACCAGCACCGCCGCGGTGGCGGAGTCCACCCCCCCGGAAAGACCGCAGATAATCTTGTTGTTCCCGACCTGTTCCCTGATGTCCTCCACCGACTTCTCTATGATGGAGACCATGGTCCATGAGGGAAGGCAGTCGCAGGCCTCATAGAGGAATCTCTTCAAGACCTCCATACCATGGGGGGTATGTACGACCTCTGGATGAAACTGCACCCCGTAGAAACCGCGACGGGTATCCTCCATCACCGCCACCGGGGATCCTCTGGTGCGGGCGGTGACCTTGAAACCATCCGGCGCCTGCGTCACGCTGTCCCCATGGCTCATCCACACCACCTGTTCCACCGGCAGTTCGCTCAAGAGCACTCCCGGCTCCAGCACCTGCATCTCGGTCCTCCCGTATTCCTTCCTATCGGTACGGGAGACCTCCCCCCCCAGGGAGAGGGCTAAGAGCTGATGGCCATAGCAGATGCCCAGGATGGGGATGCCCAAATCCAGCAGCGCGGGATGAGGGCGGGGGGCGCCATCCTGGTAGACGCTAGAAGGCCCGCCGGAGAAGATGATTCCCTTGGGGTTCTTCTTTTTCAGCTCCTCCAGGGGGATGTCGTAGGGAACGATCTCCGAGTAGACCTTGCACTCCCTTACCCGCCGCGCTATAAGTTGGGCGTATTGTGCGCCGAAATCCATTACCAACACGGTGTCGAATTCCTGATCCATCGATCTCATCCCTCTTAAGCCGCGTTCCTTTTCTGAAAGTATACAACAAGAGGATGACAGATGTCAGAAAAGTCCCAATTTTTCGGACGGGTTCCAGATGCCCGACCTCTCGGGGAACAAAATATTTGGTACCGTTGAGGTTTCCCCGTCCCCAAGAGGAAAAATTGCCGATGTTCGGAATCGCGCGAACACAGTTACCTGGATGAAAGAGTTGAGAAAAGTTGTATTCGCGAGAGAGTCGGATTATATCAAGCCTTAAGCTTTAATAATCCGGAATTCTCCATCCAACAGATGAAGCTTCAGACCTTCCTGAATAAAATTTTCCCAACTACTTAACC
>JACVIX010000147.1 GCA_015711725.1 Candidatus Geothermincola primus
GAGAGGCGGGGAATCTTTTACCAGGATAATAAAGTCACATCTCGCAATAGTTCACGGAGACGGCGAGACAAATGATTGAATATAATTATCCAAGGAGGTTCTTTAAATCCAGAGAGGATGAAATGTCTCGAAGCGGACAGGAGAAAATTAACATTATGAAAAAAATAACCATATCCGCCGTGGCGATAATTTTCTTACTCGCCCTGGCGATCGCCTCCATATTATCTTCGCCGGTCGCCCTGGCAGGCGACGGAACCTGCAGCGTGGGAGCCAAGGAAGCCGCCAATCAATGGTATTTCGCCGAGGGGCATACCGGGTCAGGGATAGACGAGTGGCTATGCTTGATGAACCCGGGCGCCCAAGAGGCGCAGGTGCGGGTAAACCTGATCTTCCCCGACGAGCCTTCCCAACCTTACGACATGAGCGTTCCCCCGCACTCAAGAAAGACCTTATATATTAACGCGCTGGTGGGCAAGGCAAGCGACGTCTCCCTGTTTATAAATTCCAGCGCCCCGGTGGTGGCGGAACGCCCCATGTACTTCATCTACTGGGGGAAATGGAAGGGTTGCACCAACGTTATGGGGGCCACCTCCCCTTCCGCGGAGTGGAGCTTCGCCGAGGGCTGCACCCGGCCCGGTTTCGAGGAATGGCTCTGCTTGGCGAATCCCCAGCAATCCCCGTCCCAGGTGAACATATCCATGCATTTAAACGATGGTCGAGAGATCGCCAGGACCATATCCATCCCAGCTGGCCAGAGGCGAACTCTCTTCATCAATCAGGAGGTGGGAGGCGCCTTTGACGTCTCCATTCACCTCCATTCCGAGCTGCCCGTGGTGGCGGAGAGGGTCATCTATTTCAACTACCGAGGCTGGCAGGGAGGCCACGCCTCCCTGGGAGAGACCTCACCCGAAAGCGTCCGGTATTTCGCCGAGGGTCACACTTCCCCCATCTTCGACACCTACTTGTGTCTATACTCTCCCGTGCTGGATTTGGACCAACCCAGCGAACCGGTGCCGGTGAGCGTGACCTACTACTTCGACGACGGCTCAACCCAGCAGCAATCGTTGCTCCTGCCCAAGAACCTCAGATATACCATCAACGTCAACTCGGTGGTGGGGCAGAACCGTAACCTCTCCATCAAAGTGGACGGGGGAAGTGAAGCGGTGATGGCGGAGCGGCCCATCTACTTCAATTACCGTGGTTATTGCAGGGGAGGCCATGTGACCTCAGGGACGGCGCAGCCCCATACCTCCTGGATTTTCGCGGAGGGAAATACCAGGCCAGGTTTCGAGGAATACCTCTGCGTGCTCAACCCCAATCCCCAGCAGGCCAACGTCGCAGTGGACTTCGTCACCGGTAATGGAGAGGTAATCCCCCGCTCTTACCAGATTCAACCGGCGAAGCGTTTTACCATCGACGTCAGGCAAGAGGTTCCCAGGGGAGAAGATATCGCCTGCGTGATCACCTCCACCCTACCGGTGGTGGCGGAGAGGCCTATTTATTATCCCTCCCCCAACTTTGAGCCCCTCAACGCCATGGACCACCTTTACTTCCTCTCCGTTACCATAGGTCCCAGGACCCAGGGAAGTCCCCAGGAGTTGTTAGCCGCCCAGTACCTCCAGGGAGTGCTCAGCTCGTATGGCTTCATGACCTCCATCCAGAACATCCCCCTGCCCAACGGCGCGGATACCCATAACGTTGTAGGAAAGTTGAGTCCCCCCGGAAATCCCAGCGGGCTGCTGGTGCTGGGGGGACATTTTGACACCGCGGTCAACACCGGAAGCCCGGGGGCCAATGACAATGGCTCGGGCACGGTGACCGCCCTGGAGATGGCTCGCTGCCTAGCCACCAATCCCCCGCCAATAGAGGTTTGGGTGGTCTTCTTCGGCGGCGAGGAGATACTCATCCCCAATACCGATTACCACCATTTCGGGTCCCGTTACTTCGTGCAGAACTTAAGCGTGGAGGATCGCGCCCGCTTGCACGGGGCTATCGTCCTGGACATGGTTGGGGTGGGGAGCGTTCTCTACGCCAGGAATATGCAGCTGGGCCCCATGACCCTGTGCAACGCCCTGCTGGCTTACGCCCAGTCCATAGGTTTTTACCTCCCTTACAAGAAGAGCGGGAATCAGTCCGACCACGGACCCTTCGAGCAGGCGGGCCTTCCCGCGGTATGGATGGAAGTTCTGACCGACCCTTACTGGCACACCCCTCAGGACTCCATCGACAAGATCAATTCCAGTTATCTGCAGAACACCGGAAACCTGCTGCTTGGTTTTATCTACTCCCCATATCTGCCTTGATGTGCCCGTTGTGACCCATTCATTCATTTCATCAAGAGCACTAAGGGAACATCCCCCGTTTTTCGTCGCGCGCTCTGGAGACACGCGGAGAATCCGGGGTGAGGCACTTGGGGCTTACAACCCCAGTACAATGCCCAAAATGATCAAATTTCTCCAGGGGATTCGCCATCGCTTAATCGCGAGCCCTCTTTTATCCCGGAGAAAATTTCAATGGTTGCAAAGCTATAATTACGACATTAAAATGTTAGTGACCGTCGCTATCTTGGTTTAAAGCATTCCGAGGAGGGAGAGTGATGAGCGTTCTTTACATTCGAAAAGATGATGGAAGTTACGAAAAGTTGCCGGTAACGCCCGAAAACACCAAAAGATATATAGAGAGCATACCGCTCTATCGCGATGACGACGACCCGCTCTTCTGGCCTAAAGACAAAATTTACGAGATGCAAAATGAAAAATTTCTCAGACAGATGGAGTGGATCTGGGAGGGACATGACTATTACAAGCGGAAGTTCAAGGAGATAGGACTGGAACCTGGTGACATCAAGAGCCTGGACGACCTGGAGAAACTGCCCATAACTTATAAGAAGGATTACATGCAGGAACCGGAGTCTTTCAAACTGAAACCCGCCAACCCCACCCTTTATGACTGGATATTCGATGTTACCTATACCACCGGTTCCACCACCGGGGTGCCCACCGCCTTCTGGAATACAATACACGATGCCCATGGAATCTGGATGATGCTCTTCCGTGGCATCAAGCTGGGGGGTTTCCCACCTTATTCCCGAGGCATCAACCTCTTTCCCCTTGGGCCCGTCCCCCACATCGGCTTCTTCCGCGCCCGTGACATCGGGATTATGGGCATCGGCACCCTGAGTTGTTACGGCTGCACCGGCATGACCTATCCGGAGTTTCCCGTGCACCGGAGCATTGACTACGCCATCGACCTCATCGAAAACACCAAAGCGGAGGTCTGGCTGGGCATCGCCAGCTTCATGAGGCGCCTGATTATGAAGGCGGAGGAGCAAGGGAGGGACTTCTCCGCCACCAAGCATATACAGGCTTTGGGAGAGGCCGCTCCCCGCGCCATGCGCGAGGACATGAAGCGCCGGCTGCAGAACATGGGAGCGGAGGACCCCTTCATCAGCAACTCCTACGGCTTCACCGAGATGCAGGGAGCCATGCCCGAGTGCACCGATTTCAGCGGTTGCCACAATCCCGCTCCCAACCTATATTTCTTCGAGATCGTGGACGAGCAGACCGGAAAGAGGCTTCCCGACGGGGAGCGCGGCCTCATCTGCATCACCCACATCAACCGCAGGGGCACGGTGCTGCTCCGTTACGCTATCGGGGATTTGGGAGCGATGACCCACGAAACCTGTCCCCACTGCGGCCGCAATGGGGAGAGGATAGTGATCGCGGTGGGGAGCACTTATGCCACTCGCACTTCCGAGCTGGTAAACCTCAAAGGAA
Source organism: Candidatus Geothermincola primus (assembly GCA_015711725.1). Taxonomy (GTDB): domain Bacteria; phylum Actinomycetota; class Geothermincolia; order Geothermincolales; family Geothermincolaceae; genus Geothermincola; species Geothermincola primus. The sequence continues at coordinate 3,777 of JACVIX010000147.1, forward strand.
CACTGATCAACCCCGAGATACTGCGGGACGAGGTAGCCAACACCCCTGGGGTCCAGGAATATCAGATAGTATTCACCAAGAAGGATTTGAACGACCCCTACTCTCCCGACGAACTGGTGGTAAAGGTGGCGCCCATGCAAGGCTTTGACCAAGCCAAGATAGAAAAAGAGATTGGGGACAAGGTTCTCACCGCGGTGGAGATGCGTTGTAAGGTGGAGTTCGTGCCCATGGAAGAGATATACGATCCCGTGGTGGCCCTTAAGGCTTACCGGGTTATCGATATCCGGCCAAAATTGGAATAAGACTTAAGCGATAACTCATTTATAGCCCAAAAGCCGGGTTTAAGAAAGTAAATCCCGGTTGTCCCCAGGGGATCCCCCTAGCTATGGCTTCTGCCTGGTGTTTAGCGTTGAACACCTAGAGGGGTATGATCAAGAAAATCATCCACATGGATTGACTTAAACCTGGATGCTTCATGGGGACGAATTGGAGAGGGAGTGCGAGCTTCAAGCGTCACCCAGATGTTTCATTCCAAGTCAAAGTTAGTTTTCCCTAGCGCCAAGACCCTTTCTCAAGCGCGGCTCTAGCTTCAAGCGTTTTCAGAAAATCACTCATCCTCCCCTTCCTCCTCACCAGTCCCCAAAATTTTCTCCACGATCGAGACCAGCTCTCTCAAATCGAAGGGCTTGGTCACATAAGCGCTGGCTCCCATCTCCTCTCCTCGCTGGATATCTTCCGGCTTGGCTATTACCGAACAGATGATTACTGGGATGGAAGCCGTCTTCGGATTGGCTTTGAGCTCCTCGAGGACGTCCCATCCGGTCTTCCCAGGCATGAGCAAGTCCAGCATGATCAGGTCGGGCTCTTCTTCTATGACCTTTTCCAAGACATTTGTAGGCCCCTCGGTTCCCACCACTTGGTATCCCCGCAGTTCGAAGTTTATGCGGAAGAGCTGAACTATGATGGGCTCGTCCTCCACCACCATTATCTTCTTTTTCTTCAAGCTCACCAGCCCCCTTAATTGTTATGATTATAAATCAATACGCGGGAAAATTCAGCCAACAACGTTCTTCGCCCTCGCAAGATGGCGAGCGACGGCTTTTTTTCACAATGTAAGGGAGGGGACAAGGGGTAAACATATTATGGAGCGAAGAGCTCTCGTAAACCGCAAGCGCCAACAAACCCACCGGGGCAGTATAAAAAGGAACTTGCTTGCAGGATGAGGAGACGTCTTAGAGGGGCCCAAACGCCGCGAAGGGATATCATGCCTAACAGCAGATGGAGAGGTCGTCCAAAGATTCGACAAGTAGTTATTTTTCAACCCTACCTCCCGTTATACCGCAAGACCGAACGTTTCCTTGTTTCGCTGAAAGGTCTAGAGAGTTGAAGGCACGCGTTCGTATTTCCCTTCCCTGGGACCATAGCTTGGTAAAAAGGAGTTCCTCCTCCCAGCTCGCGTTTCTTTCAACCTATCTCCACCAGCTCAGGCTCGACCCTGCCTGGGTAGATCTCCAAACGAATGAGTGACCTGGAAGGATGAAAGCGGGTGTCATTGGGGCTTCCGGGGTTGAGCAACAACACCCCTCCCCTCCTTTCCACCAAAGCTTTATGGGTATGCCCGAAGATCACCACGTCCACGTTGTGGAAGAGGCGCAATACCCTCTTCTCGATGCCCCAGGGAGCGCCAGAACCATGGGTTACCCCGACACGAATTCCCCCTAGATTGAGCACATCCTTCTGGGGAAGCCTCTCCCGCACCTCGGGAAAGTCCATGTTCCCACATACCGCCACCACAGGCGCCACCCGCTCTAGCTCCTCCAGAACGGATAAGCTCACTAGATCCCCGGCGTGAATAATTTTATCTACATTTTGTAAATAATTCAGCACTTCCGTAGGAAGCTTCTGCCCCACTTTGGGTATGTGGGTGTCGGAGATAATGCCTAAAATCAACTTGGGAACCTCCTTTAATCCTTAAACCGCGGAACGACTGCCGCGAACGAATTCCTTACAAAGTTCCACTCCCTCCCGGGGATCCAAGGTCCAAGCGTCAGCGCCCACATAATCGCGCACCGCCTCGGTGGTGGGACCTCCCCCAATGATAACGTACTTCCCCTCCCTTTTCCCGCTCTCCTCCAGCAGATTCACCACTATCTTCATTGACTCGAAGGAAGGAGTAATTAGAGCGCTCATAGCCAGGATATCCGCGTCGGTCTCCATCACCTTATCCACCAACTCCCCAGGATCCACGTCCACGCCCAGATCGTGAACGGAGAAACCGCTGGCTTTAAAGAGGGTGGCCACGATGTTTTTCCCTATATCGTGAATATCTCCCCGGGGAGTGGCGATAACCACGGTTCCCTGAGTTGAGCCACCACTTTCATTCACCATAAGCGGCTCCAGCCGGGAGGCTATCCGCTTGAAGATGTCGGCGGAGAGTATCAGCTCGGATAGAAAATAATCTCCGGAACTATAAAGCTCCCCCACTTTCTCCATTCCTGAACCGCATTCCTGAAGTATTTCCAGCGGATCGCGACCTTCTTCCAACGCTCTTTCCACCATTTCCAGCGCCTCATCGTGGCGCAGTTGAAAAAGAGCCTCCGCTAACTTTCCTCGAGGAGCCTTCACCTCCGCGGAACCTCTCTCCACGGTTACCGGAACGCCGCTCTTTCTCTTTCTCCTCTTACCCCGATAGTTCTTGCCCGTCTCCACCATTGCTTTTAGGTTCTCTCTTCTCACGTTGATGGGGCATTCGCAACCGGTGGTAAGCATGAACCCACCCCCTTCCCCCACCACGTCGATAAGCTTTCTGCAGTACTCCTCCACCTCTTCCGGTTTTCCCAGGGAGAGCAAGGCAGCGGGCACATCCCCGCTTATGCACATGTGACCCCCAAGTATCTCCTTGGCGCGGAAGATATCGGTGGTGCCGTCCAGGTCACAAACGCACTTCCCCCTAGGCAGCTGGGTGAGATATGGGAGGTTGATACTCCAGTCGGTGTCGAAATGCAACCAGGGGATTATCCCCTCGGATATGAAGGCGTCCACGTAGCGCTTAAGATAGGGCCATTCGAAACGCTCAAAAACCTCCAAGCGGTAATAGAACCCAGAACCCCTCTCCAGCACGATGAACGCCAAGTTGTTGCCATTGTTCTTGCATACCTGGATGGCGTTGGCGATCAGGTCGTCGCAGGAAGAGCGCATGGCTGCCTCCACCTTATCGGGCACCTCGCGAAGGTCCTTGGTGAACTCGGTGAGGGTGCGGCAAAGGGAGAAGGCCATCAACACGGAGTCTACCGCCACTCCCAGCATCACAGGCATACCCCTCTCTCGGCATATCTTCATGTCCTCATCGTACAACTGATTGGACAGGCTCTGCATGGCCACCAATTTTTCCCATGACTTTCCGCTCATCTTTTCATAGTTTTCCTCCCAGTACCCGTTCCAACCCAGGGCGGCGATTCGGTCGTAATCCTCGCGGGGAAAGAGTATCCTCTCGTCCACTTGGTAGAGATCGTCCTCCCCCAGCTGTCTCCCGGGAATGAGATTGCGCACTGGGGCCCCGCAGAATCTTCCCGGGAGCTGCGGGTAATAATAATTGGGTTTGGTGCCATAATCGTAGCCAAAATCCTTAAAGCATCTGATCAACGCCTCGCGAGCTAGATTATGGTCACGCCATGCCTCGCCTTGAGTGATCCCATAAAGCCGTGGAGCCGCGGTCACGATAATGGGGAAAACCGGGTGCCGGTCCACTTCTTCCAAGGAGATGGCGGCGAGAAACCTCTCCTCCACGTTCATATTTTCTTGAGCGATCTTCATCATCCCCTTTCTTATCTCTGATTAATATCCAAATTCAAAGCCAGTCCAATCTATCCATATTCCCATCGGAGCGCAAAATCCAT
>JACVIX010000148.1 GCA_015711725.1 Candidatus Geothermincola primus
TAAAAAGGCGACCTTTTAGCTGGTGGGCCTAACTGGATTTGAACCAGTGACCTCACGCTTATCAGGCGTGCGCTCTGACCAACTGAGCTATAGGCCCATGTATCCCTCTCTTCGCTTAAAAATTATACAAATTGGACAACGGGATTACAAGCCAGTGTCCTCGCAGATCCTCGCAGTCCAACCATGATTCACCCGCGCGGAAGCCCTTCCCTTTATCCACATAATCAACAATATATTGTTAATAACCTCCATCTAAATAACTATATATTGTGCTTTTTCTGATGCGTATTCCCTGGACTAAAGTCGGTGCCTTCCGCCGTTGTCGTGGTCCACTTATCTCCGAGCTACTGCGTCGCTGCGCCCTCAGGGGGTTCGAAATTTTTCTGGCCGACCTCCCCCATCCTGGAATAAGACCATTCCACCTTACGGAATACCCTCCCCTGCCTGTAAACCTCGAAGCTGGAGGGGAGGCGCTGGGGGCCCTCCATCTTTATCCTTATGGAGCCCCCATCTTTCGTATCCATGATGAACCCCTCTTCGGACCAGAACCTATTCATCTCAATATATGGCTCCAATAATTTGCTGGGCAGCAAGCTCGCATAAGCCGCCGCTTCGTCTGTTCTGATCTCCTTTATGGTGTTGGTAGAGATGTAATAGAACCAGCTCCCTCCGGTGATGGCGTTATATATAACCAAATGGGGCCTGCTCGCCGCGACCAGCCGAAAGGATCCGGCATGGAAAAGGGCTACTGCCTTTTCCTCGCCTCCTTCCATTATTTTCACTTTGTAATTTCCCTGCCTAGCAAGCTCTATACCATTTTGCGGGGAACCAGCTTTTCCCTGTTTCTGGCCTCCACAGCCAGCGCAAGCCGCCGCCGCTAACAACCAAGCCAAAACCACCGCTATTCTAAATTGGGCGCTTTTATGTCTCATCTTCCAAGCCGCCGCTTTCTTGCGAACCTAACCTTTTAACACCGCTAGAGGTCGGGCGCGAGCCACCCTCTCGGAGAGACCTGCCCCCTCACATATCTCCACTATCTCGCTTACGTCCTTATAGGCCTCGGGGGCCTCTTCCGCCAGTCCGCTTAAGGTAGCGGCGTCCACCAGTATTCCCGCGCCCTGAAGCCGTTCCTTCAGCTCGTTGCCCTTGATGCTTTTCTTCGCCGCTGACCTACTCATAGTCCGCCCCGCCCCGTGACAGGTGGAGCCGAAGCTCATTTTTAAAGACTCCTCCGTCCCCACCAGCACGTAAGAATATCTGCCCATGTCCCCGGGGATAATCACCGGCTGCCCCACCTCCCGGTAGGGCTGGGGGGTTTCACTCCTGGATCCAGGAAATGCTCGCGTGGCACCCTTGCGGTGTACCAGTAGCTTTACGCTCTTTCCGTTTACCTCATGGGTTTCCAGTTTGGCCACGTTGTGGGAGATGTCGTAGAGAAGTTCCATGCCCAGCTTCTTCGCTCCCGCATGGAACACCCGCTCAAAGCCTTCTCTAACCCATTGGGTCATGGCTTCCCGGTTGGCGAGAGCGAAGTTAGACGCGCAGGCCATCGCCGCCATATAGTCTCTTCCTTCGGGTGAATCCACTGGCGCGCAAACTAGCTGGCGGTCTGGGAGGTCGATATGGTATTTTGCCAATTTCTCCCCCATCCTCTTGATGTAATCGGTGCAGATCTGATGGCCCATGCCTCGGGATCCGGAATGTATCATCACCACTATCTGGCCTGGGAAAAGTCCCAGAGTTTTCGCCTTGTCGCTGTATACCTGTTCCACCTCCTGAATCTCCAAAAAATGGTTGCCCGACCCCAGGGTGCCCACTTGGTCCTTGCCTCTCTGAAAGGCCCTCTCGCTCACTTTGGATGGGTCGGCCCCCGGATAGGCCCCCTCTTCTTCGATAAACTGGAGGTCCTCTTCCCAGCCCACACCTTTTGCCAGGAGGGCGGGGACGCCTTTCTTCATGATCTCCTCGATCTCCTTTCGTGAGAGCACCAACCTTCCCCTGGTGCCAAGTCCCTTGGGCACTGTGGCGGAGAGGTTGGCCAGCAGCTCTTCCATGCGCGGCGCCACCTCCGACCGATCCAAATTGGTCTTCACCAGCCTTACCCCACAGGAAATGTCGTAGCCCACACCCCCGGGGGAGACGACGCCCTCCTGGACGTCAATCGCCGCCACTCCACCTATGGGAAAACCATAGCCCCAATGAATGTCGGGCATGGCCAGCGAGGCTCTCACGATGCCGGGTAGAAAGCTGACGTTCACCACCTGCTCCAGAGCCCTGTCCCGGTCCGCTGCCTCCAGTAGCCTTCGATTGGCAAAGATAATTCCGGAGACTCTCATTCCCTCCCGCACCCCAGCGGGAATCTCCCAGACAAACTCATTTATTTTTTTAACATATTGTAAATAACTCATTTCGCTTACCGTCCGGCTCCTCAACCAGCCGCATTCCACAAGTCTAATTTTATATCCTATAGGCCCGTGTAACAAAAGCGGCAAGCCTTTCGCAGACCAACAAAGGGTTCGTGCCCAAAACCAGCCCCTGGTGGGGATTTTCAAACATCCACAACCACCTGGGAAGACCAGAACTCGCCCTCTTTTCTCACTTGTAGCATGTGATATGTCACCGCCTTCGCCTCCCCCCTAACCAACTCTCGGCTCTTCTCCAGCGGAGCGCCCCATGCCCTTCCTTTGACTCTGTTCTCTCCCACATCCCATACCTCCACCCCTCCGAAGAGAATTCCTCTGGTCTCCCCCTGATAGATTAACTCCTCCAGCCAAGCCACCAGCAACTCCTCCAAGCCGGGGGCTTCCACTTCTATTTCCACCTCCGCTTCCCTAGGTATGGCACTGGTGTCGGCGAATATCTCCAGCAGTCCTTTGGAAGCGTTCCGAAACAGCTCTTTTAAATCCCTTCCATAAGCCCTGATTCCCACATCGGCGGTGTGGTCAAAGAACTCAAACCCTCTCTCCTCCGTCGTTTCCATCCTCGCCCTCTTCCCCCTGCTCCTCTCCCTCGGTTCTTCCCTCATCCGCCACCATCATAGCCAGGGCCGCCACGGAGTCGTCTTCCTTTAAGTTCATCACCTTTACTCCCTGGGTGGGCCTTCCTTTGAGGGGTATACCCTCCACGGACACCCTGATCACCACTCCCTCGGTGGACACGATGAGCAGTTCTTGGTTACTCTTTACTACCTTGGCGCTCACGATCTTTCCCTTCAGGGGATTGTACTGTAAGGTGCGCACTCCTTTTCCTCCTCGACGCTGCAGGGGGTACTTGGAAACAGCGGTCCTCTTTCCGTATCCGCGTTCGGTGATGATAAAAAGATCGGCATTTTCCGGAGCCACACCCATGGCGACCACGCTGTCGCCGGGGGAAAGGTTGACCCCTCGCACGCCTCGCGTGGCCCTGCCCATGGGGCGACAGTCGCTCTCCGAGAATTTAATAGCGAAGCCATCCCGGGTACATAAGATAATGTTGGATTCCCCCTCGGTCAACCGGGTATCGATGACCTCGTCGCCCTCTTGGAGATTGATGGCGATGATCCCGTCCCGCCTGGCGCTATTATATTCTAGGAAGGGGGTTTTTTTGATCATCCCCTTCTTCGTGGCCATGACTAGATATTGTCCACTCTCATAACCCGGGGCGCTGATTATGGAGCATATCTTCTCCCCAGAGGATAGGGGCAGGAGGTTTACCAACGCCTGCCCCCGCGATGTGCGACTTCCCTCGGGAATCTCGTAAACTTTCAGGCGATATACTTTGCCCAGATTGGAAAAGAAATGGAGATAGTTGTGGGTAGAGGCCACGAAGAGGTGCTCCACGAAGTCCCCTTCCTTCAAGCTGGTTCCCGTAACTCCGCGTCCACCCCTCCTCTGTTTTCTGTAGGTGGTGGCCGGAAGCCTCTTTACGTAGCCGGAATGGGTGATGGTGACGATAACCTCCTCCTCCGCGATAAGGTCCTCGATGTCCAGGTCCTGGGCTTCCGGTATAATGTCGGTTCTTCTGGGGTCGGCGTACTTTTTCTTTATCTCTAAAAGCTCCTCCTTGATTATGCCCATCAACTTGTTGGGATCCTCCAGCACCGATCGCAGGTAGGAGATCTGCTTTAAGAGCTCCTGGTGCTCCTTGCGCACCTTCTCCCTTTCCAGGCCAGTGAGCCTCTGAAGGCGCATGTCCAGAATGGCTTGAGCCTGCGCCTCTGTCAGGTCGAACCCCTCCATAAGTCTCTTTCTCGCTTCTTCCACCGTCCGGGAGCTACGAATGGTCTCGATCACCTCATCGATGTGGTCCAGTGCCACCAGCAGCCCTTCCAGGATGTGCGCCCGATTTTCCGCTCGCTCTAGGTCGAAACGCGTTCTTCTTTCCACCACTTCCCGCTGATGATCGATGTAGCAACTCAAAGCCTGCTGGAGATTTAGGGTGCGGGGGACCCCATCCACCAGCGCGATCATAATCACGCCGAAAGATTCCTGCAATTGGGTTTGCTTATAAAGTTGATTGAGAAGCACTTGGGGGTTGGCCTCCCTCTTCAGTTCCACCACCAGCCTCATGCCTGCACGGTCTGACTCGTCCCTTAAGTCAGCGACTCCGGTGATGCGCTTCTCTCTCACCAACTCGGCGATTCTCTCCGCCATCCTGGCCTTGTTCACCTGGTATGGAAGTTCGCTAATCACGATGCTGCTCTTGCCGCTCTTGCTCTGCTCGATGTGGGCTCTTCCGCGTACCTGTAATATCCCTTTGCCGGTGAGATAGGCATCTCTGATGCCTTCCATGCCCATCACTATCCCACCGGTGGGAAAATCGGGCCCTTTCACGTATGCCATGAGCTCCTCCGGCCCCAACTCCGGATTGTCGATCAGCGCCACCGTGGCATCGATAACCTCCCCCAGGTTGTGAGGGGGGATGTTGGTAGCCATCCCTACCGCGATGCCCGAAGAGCCGTTTGCCAGCAGGTTGGGGAACCTCGCCGGCAGAACCTCGGGTTCCTGTAAAGATTCGTCGTAATTGCTGACGAATGGAACGGTCTCCTTTTCGATGTCCCGCAGCATCTCCATGCTAATTGGGGAGAGGCGCGCCTCCGTGTAGCGCATTGCCGCCGGGTTGTCCCCGTCAACGGATCCGAAGTTCCCGTGCCCATCCACCAACTCATAACGAATGGAGAAGTCCTGAGCCATGCGCACTAACGCGTCGTAGATGGCCGCGTCCCCGTGGGGGTGATACTTTCCCATCACCTCCCCCACCACTCGCGCGGATTTCCGAAAAGGCCGGTTGGGGGTGAGGTTTTGCTCATACATCCCGTAGAGGATCCTGCGGTGAACTGGCTTGAGGCCATCTCTGGCATCGGGCAGAGCTCTGCCCACGATCACGCTCATGGCGTAATCTAGATAGGACTTCTGCATCTCCTCCTCGATCTCCACGGGGCGTATCTTTCCCGCAAGCGGTCGTACCATGATCTTCCTCCTGGGTTTTGGCATTCTCTATTCGTGCGAAGCGCCGGTTAGATGTCTAAAAACCTGACGTTCTTGGCGTGTTTCTGAATAAACTTCTTTCTGGCCTCCACATCATCCCCCATCAGCGTGGAGAATATCTCGTTGGCCATCAAGGCGTCCTCGATGTTTACTTGAATAAGGCTGCGCGCCTCGGGGTTCATGGTGGTCTCCCAGAGCTGTTCGGGGTTCATTTCTCCCAGGCCCTTATACCTCTGCACGGTCAGCTTCTTCCCGTCGAAACGGCTCACCAGCTCCTCCAGCTCCTCCTGGGAATAAGCGTAATAATCTCGGTTGTTATGAGAGACGCGGAAGAGTGGCGGCTGGGCTATATACACATACCCTTCCTCGATAAGCATGGGCATATAACGGAAGAAGAAGGTCAATATCAGAGTGCGAATATGCGCGCCGTCGACATCGGCGTCGGTCATGATGATGGTCTTGTGGTATCTTGCCTTCTCTATATCGAACTCATCAGCAATACCGGTTCCCAAAGCCGCAATGATGGCTTGTATCTCGTTGTTGTTGAGAATCTTGTTTAGCCTAGCCTTCTCCACGTTGAGAATCTTCCCTTTCAAAGGGAGAATGGCCTGGAAATTGCGATCCCTAGCCTGCTTAGCCGATCCTCCCGCCGAATCTCCCTCCACCAGATAGATCTCGCAGAGCGCGGGATTTTTAGAAGAGCAGTCTGCCAGCTTGCCCGGCAACGAGGTGCTCTCCAGCAGGCTTTTCCTCCTGGTGAGCTCCCGAGCGTGCCGCGCCGCCTGCCGGGCTTTAGCCGCGGCCACGGTCTTGGAGACGATCAATTTCGCTTCAGCGGGGTTTTCCTCTAAAAACTCCGCTAATTTGTTATTGACTGTGGTCTCCACAAAACTTTTAATATCGGTGTTGCCCAACTTGGTCTTGGTCTGACCTTCGAACTGAGGATCCCGTAGTTTCACGCTGATTATGGCGGAAAGCCCCTCTCGTATATCCTCCCCGGTGAGGTTCTCCTCCTTTTCTTTTAGAAACCCTTTTCTTCTCGCATAGTCGTTAACTACCCGAGTGAGCGCAGACTTGAACCCGATTAAATGGGTTCCTCCCTCGTGGGTGTTTATATTATTGGCGAAGGTGAAGATGTTTTCCACATACCCCCGGTTGTACTGCATGGATATCTCCACCTGGGCGTCATCTTTTTCGTTTCTGAAATAAATTATCTTCTTATGCAGGGGCTCCTTGTTGGCGTTGATGTGCCTCACGAAATCCTTTATTCCCCCGGTATATTGAAAAACCGCTTTGTTGTGAGGGGTTTCCCTCTTGTCCAGCAACTCGATTAGGAGGCCCTCGTTCAAAAACGCCATCTCCCGCATGCGCTGCGCAATCACGTCGAAGTCGTACTGTACCGTCTCGAAGATGCTTCTGTCCGCCATGAACCTGATGATGGTGCCGCTCCTTTTCGTGGCTCCCACTTCTCTCAAGTCGCTTACCGGCTTTCCTCTCTCATATCTCTGTTGATAGACCTTTCCTCCCCTTCCCACCTCCAAGATCAACCACTCCGAGAGCGCGTTGACCACCGACAAGCCTACTCCATGAAGTCCTCCAGAGACCTTATAGACCTTGCCCCCAAACTTCCCTCCCGCGTGGAGCATGGTAAGAACCACCTCCGCCGCCGGTTTGCCGTACTTTTCAATTACGTCGACCGGTATACCCCTGCCGTCGTCCACCACGGTCACGGAACAATCTTCCTCTAGGGTTATCCAGATATTGCGGCAAAAACCCGCCAGACACTCATCAATGCTGTTGTCCACTACCTCGTAAACCAGATGATGCAAACCCCTCAAGCCGGTGGACCCAATATACATCCCCGGCCTTCTCCTTACCGCCTCGAGTCCCTCTAGCACGGTTATAGCGCTAGCGTCGTATTTCTGCTCTTCTTCCAGCTCGTCCGCGAACTCCATTGCCATAAGATCTCCTCTTGCTGCCCTTTTCCTACCCTTTTAACGCTCCCTTTTATTTATCTTTTTCAGCGAGCCCCTTGCCCCACCACCCACAACAATTGGCGCCATATACTTACGTTATTTACGCTATATATACATAAGCACTCATATAAATATTATAATTCATTCGATAATATTTTTCTTTGTTTTCACGTAAAATATATTTATTTAAGCATTATCCTC
>JACVIX010000149.1 GCA_015711725.1 Candidatus Geothermincola primus
TATTTATAGTTACCCTCTATTCCCCGTGAACAATTACATGATGTGACTGTACCATCTTGGCAAAAGATTCCCCGCCTCTCGCCTTCTGGGATATTATTCTTTTCTCTATATTTCATAGTCACGCTATATAAAATCGAAAAATAGTTATTGGACCTTGAGCGCGTCTAGCTTCTTGTCTAGACAAGAGAAGGTGAAGATCATATGGTTCAGCGTTGATATTCGGATATTTTTCGCCGGCGATCCATCGCGTGGACAGCGATTCCGCCGCTTGGTTGATTGCTTTCCTTCTCGCCTCACGGTCCTTGGGGGATTGAATCCATCAAGGTCTTGGCTTCATGGTGGGAAGGGATAGGACCTGAGGAAGCCCCGGGCGGTGCGTTAACTCCACGGCAAAACGTTCTCTCAGGGGTAGCACGAAGAGAGGGTCGCTGGCGGTGAAGGTAAGCCTGAGGCGATGGCCTTTTCTTAATAGGTAGGCGGTGGCAAAGAGCTGAAATTCCACCTGATTTTCCCTATCGGGCTCAAGACCTCTCCCCGTCCAGGTTCCGTAAGTGATTAGACGTGAACTTCCCCTTTCGCTTAAGTCGTAAAGGAGGGCATTGAGCTGACAGCTCTCGCGATCGGGCTGGACGTAAAGCGAGAGAGAGGGCGCGCCTAAAATCTCCAGGTCCTGTTGGAAAGGAGGAGTGGTGAAGGAGAGGGTCTCGCCGGGATAATCCCGCTGCGGCCCCGGGATGGGAATACCCAAGGAAGGCAGCCTCAGCACCGAGGGCCCGGAGGTGGCGCGGCTTAGATAACGATTGATGATGGCGGGAGAGGAATTGTCTCGATCCGGTGGGTTTCCCAGAAGCTTTCTCTTCTCCTGGTCGTCTCCCCCTTGGAGGAAATAGGTTGTGGTTATCAATCCCTCCGGAGGCCAGTCACGGTAGTCCACGGTCTTTCCCAGCCAGGGTTTGTAGATATGCACCCGCGGAGAGTCCGCCGCTTTGGAGTCCTTAAGATCCTTGAGCCAGTAATCGAACCAATCCTTGGTGTACGCCCACAGTTCCTTACCCCACAGACGTGGTCCTAATCCGGCGTCCATGCCGTGTACTTGACGCCCTATGTAGAGCTTCCTGGGAGCCTTCAGCCTCTGATAATAGTCTAACATCTGGTTGGGTTCGAAAAGGTCGTCGTTCCAGGAGCCCACGATGAAGGTGGGACAGCTCACCTCCTCCACCTGGTGGATGACGGAGCGATCCTTCATCTCCTGGCGGAATTCCTCCGGATCTCCTCTGCCCAGAAGCAGGGTAGCGGTCCAGCGGTAAAGGATATTCCTGAAGTTGAGCTTGGTGGCCCAGGAAGCGGTGATCAACAGCAGTAGCCCCCAGATAAGCTTAAGGGACCCGTTGGGGGTGAGGGAATATTCTAAGTCGGTCCAGCCGTGCATGGGAGCCACGGCGCGCACCCGGCTATCCCGTACGGAGATGAGAAAAGAATGACCCCCTCCGTAGGAAATGCCAGTAACCCCGATTCTTTGAGGGTTAACCGGTGCCTCCTCCTGCGTCTCCAGATAATCTATGGCGTCGATTAAGTCATTAATCTCCTTGTCAGGTGCCGCGCACTGCACTTGACCCCGGGAGGAGCCCCATCCTCGACAGTCATAGGCGAGCACCACGTAGCCGTCGGAGGCGAAATAGGGAGCATAGAGATGGCATTGCCAACGTGAAAGCATCCAGGAGTGGACCATGATGATGGCGGGATAGCCTTCGTTGGATTGGGGAGGGTCCAAGGGGAGATAAAGGGCTGCGGAGAGCCGGGTTCCATCACGGGCTCGCAGTTTGAATTGTTTCATGGTGTAACCTTTGCGTTCCCCCTGTGCCTTAGCTAACTGGGCGAGTATGCGGGGAAGGACTAAGAATCCCAGCCCAGTCCAGATCCCAGCATACGCTATTTTTTGAGGAAGTCTTTTCAGCTTTCCGTCCACCTCTGTCCCCCCTTACCTTCGTCGACCGTCCGCCCGACACTGTCAGGGGATATTATGCCACCTTTCGCTGGATGGCGCCAGATTATCAAGGGCTGGCTCCGTATACGCGGTGGGCGCCTTTATGCTCGCCACACAGTGTTTCCTTTAAATAAATCCATGCTTATGCTTTGGAGACGATCCCAAAGGGGGCGGAACTCGGAAAGGCTCTGCTTATTACCGGTTTGATAGTTTAAAAAGGATGAATAGATGTTCTTATCTGTATTGAGAAGAAAGAAGTCAGGGGATGGATGAATGGTCGAGGAATATAAAAGAAAGATAATAAGTAGGACAAATGGAGAGACATTCTTATAGTCAAATTTTTGTGTTCAAAGGCCGAATTGCGTTTTTCCATTAAAAGAAGTGGTGGGGGATCGCCGGAGAGCTTAAACGCCCCGATGAGGCGTTCCGACTTCCGCTGGTCACCTCCGGAAAGTTGCTTTAAAATATGGGAGAATATGGGAGAATGGGTAAAAAGAGAGCGGCAGGCTGGATATCGGGGCGTTCTGGAAAGTTACATGAGCGGCTGAGAAGATAGAGATCGACCCGCGGTGTTTTTAGAGATAAAAGGCGGTCTGCAGATGGCATATGGCTGGATGGGGAGATATCTGGAGGTGGACCTCTCCACTGGACGAGTGGGTTACAAGGAGCTCTCCGAGGAGCTTCTCACCCACTATTTAGGGGGCAGGGGACTGGGGGTGCGTCTGGTGGCGGAGCGAGGTCCGGGAATTCAACCCTTCTCACCCGATAACCCCCTAGTCTTCGCGGTGGGACCCCTCACCGCCACTCCCGCTCCCACCGCGGGAAGGTTCAGCCTAGTCTCCCGTTCGCCACTTACCGGAACCATCTTCGACGCCAACTCGGGCGGGAGGTTTGGGGTGCAGCTCAAGCGCTGCGGGGTGGATGCCCTGGTGATAACCGGCAAGGCTCCTCAACCAGTCTATCTCTCTATTACCGATAGAGGGGCGGAGATAAAAGAGGCTAACCACCTCTGGGGAGAAGGGGTAAAGGAGACCACCGACACGATCGTTGAGGCGGAGGGAGAGGAAGCCAGCGTAGCTTGTATCGGTCCGGCGGGGGAAAACGCCTCGCTTATGGCGGCGGTGATGAACGACACCCACCGGGCTTGCGCTCGGGGAGGACTGGGCGCGGTGATGGGATCCAAAAGATTGAAAGCGGTGGTGGCTAGGGGGACTATACCGGTGCGGGTGGCGGACCGGGAAAGGCTTGACTTCGTGATCAGGGAGTCGAGGCGCTGGATTAAAGCCAACCCGGTGACCTCCCGCGGGCTTCCCTTTTTCGGAACAGCAATACTGGTGAACCTCATCAACGAGCTGGGCGCCTTTCCGGCGCTGAATTTCCAAAGGTCCAACTTTGAGGGGGCGGAGAATATCTCCGGTGAGAACCTCACCGAGAATATTCTGCTGCGGCGCAAAGCCTGCTGGGGCTGTCCCATCGGATGCGCCCGGGTAACCGAGGCGGGAGGGATGCGGGGAGAGGGTCCGGAGTACGAATCCATCTGGGCGCTAGGGGCCCAGTGCGGGATAGACAATCTGGAGACGGTGGCCAAGGCTAACTATCTGTGCAATCAGGTGGGTCTGGATACTATCTCCACGGGGTCCACCGTCGGATGCGCCATGGAGGCGAGGCAGAGAGGTTATTGGCCCGAGGGCCCAATTTTTGGCGATGGAGAAGATCTCCTCAGGTTAATCAGAGAGATAGCCCAGGTAGATGGGAGGGGCAGGGAATTGGCTGAGGGTTCCCGACGCTTTGCCCAGAGACGGGGCGCTCCGGAGCTGGCTATGGAAGTGAAAGGGCTGGAACTTCCCGCTTATGACCCCCGGGGGTTGCAGGGGCAAGGACTAGGTTTTGCCACCTCCAATAGAGGGGGCTGCCACCTTCGCGCCTATCTGGTGGCTCCGGAGATTTTAGGCATACCTAAGATGGTGGACCGCTTCTCCACCCGGGACAAGCCAGGGTTAACCATCTTCTACCAGAACATCAACGCCGCGGTGGATTCCCTGGTGTTCTGCAGGTTTCTGCAGTTTTCCCTCTCCGATGACTACTTCGCCCGCATGCTCTCGGCGGTGACTGGAAAGGCTTTCCGTTCCCAGGATCTCCATCTCGTGGGGGAGCGCGTCTGGAACCTGGAGCGGAGCTTCAATTTAGCTTGCGGTATAAGCGGGGAGGAAGATACCCTGCCACGCCGACTATTGGAGGAGGAGGTAAAGGAGGGCCCGGCTCGAGGGAGGGTGGTTTACCTGGAAAAGATGCTGCCCCTCTATTATCGAGCCCGAGGGTGGAGCCTGGAGGGAGTTCCCACAAAAGAGAAGGTAAAAGACTTGAACCTGCCCACCTTCAAAGGATGATTCACGGGAATATAGGGTTATGAAGTTCTCGTTTCGCGGAGGGATTTGAAAGAGCGGGTTTGGGCTAAACAAAGATGGCGATAAAGGTACTCTAGGGGGAAGCTCCAAAGGGAGAAAGGCGAGGGTAAAAGATCGATTTTAAAGAGCGTATGGATATTTCTTGAAGGCGGAAGCTCGCCTGGCTCGTGAATAGGTTTGACGGCGAATTTATCGAAAACATCAGGGAAGAATGTTCAAAGGAAGGCGCGAATGCTTGAACAGTTCAGGAAATTCGGAAGGGAGTTATTTTTACAGGGAGTAAATTCATCTCATAGCGGCAACATGAGCGTGCGTATGGGGGACCGCATCTTCATCACCCGCCGGGGTTCCATGCTCTCCGACCTCACCGAACGGGACATCATCGAGACAGGATTGCATGGGGACGACAGCCATATCGTCTTGGCCTCCACGGAGATAAAGATCCACCGCGCCATTTATCAAGGCACCTCGGCTCTAGCCATAGTGCACGCCCATCCGCCCATGGCCATCGCCTTGTCCCTGATCTGTGACGAGATAATACCCATCGACACCGAGGGCATCTATTATTTCAAGACCGTGCCGGTGATAGCCACCGAGCTCACTGTTGGCTCCGACGAGGTGGCGGAGAAGCTCCCCCCGGTGTTGGGAAATTACAGGATAGCCGTCTTGAGGGGGCATGGTAGCTTCGCTGTGGGCCAGATGCTGGAGGAGGCTTTCCAGTGGACTTCCAGCCTGGAGGCCACCTGCCGCGTAATCTACTTCGCCGCCCAGTTGGGTTTCCCGGGGGCTCTGGCGCGGGGAAAGCAAGGGGAGCCTTCCTGGTGATACCGTCCTTTATCTTCACGTCTATCTAAGCGAAGGTCTTCGGCTTGTTTTTGCCTGGTTGCGAGGAGAAAGGTGGAGAATGAGAGCAGCGTAAGAATGGCGAATAGATAGATCAGGTTCCCCTCAGCGTTAAGAAAGAGGGCGAGGGCAAAAGTTGCCATCAGAAAAAAGCTGGAAAACTTCTGTTTAAATTTTTCCTTCCGACTTCCTCTCAAATCTCTTTGACCTCCTTGGAGTCACTATCACTTGAGTACATGATAAAGTGGACCAGTGACAAAAAGGGGATAACAACGCTATGTTTTATGAATTTTTCCCAACATAAATGCGAATCCATAACTTATCCTTGGAAGATCTTTGGAAGATTCTAGGAAGGCTTTCACAAAAAACAACTAGATACAATTAAATTCTCATCCTCATCAATGCAAACCCGTATGCTATCTTGAGCAAACTTTTATTGAAAAACCGAGATGTTTTATTAATTTTCATCCCCCACCAACGCTAACACCGAGCTATATTTCCCAAAACTCAACACGAAAAGGAACGTCTTTAAATCTTCATCCTCCACAATAAAAGGGAAAGTCTGTAAATCTTTATCCTCCGCGTCTGATCGAGTGAAAAAGCGAACTCGAAGCGCCTGTTTCATCGCTTTATTTTCATATGCGCCTTATCATCTGACTGATATTCGCTGCAGTCATAGCGATTCCCTTTCTGCTTAAGCATCATCTGAGGAACCGTATATAAGGGATAAAGGATAGACGATTAGCCTCACCTGAAAACAAGTGTTTTGTCTGTCAGCTTATTTCCCCATACGTCGCCGATGAAAAAGTTTAAATTGAATTAAGTTGGCTCTCCCAGCATCCGAAAATAAGAGAAACAGGAGCTTCTCCATGATTGATTTGAAATACTTACTTTCTACGCCGGCGTTTCAGATATAACCCAGTGCTAGGTGGAGATATAGATGGGAATCGAGTCGAAAAAGCCCGCTGAAGAAAGCTTGAGGAACCTCTCCTGGGGATGCCATCTCTGCGTCTTCTATCAGAGTTGGGAAGACCTCCTGGAGGTGATGATTCCTTACCTGTTAGGCGGCTTGGAAAATAACCAGGCTTGCCTCTGGGTGCTCTTCGATCCAGAGGGCGAGAGCTTCGCCGTCAAGAATCTCCTCGAAACCCCTGAGATAGCCAGCCGCATGGAGGGGGACGGGATGGAGGTTATATCTTTGGAACGCCTACTTCACGCTGAAGGTCCACACCATCCACAAGGGATAGAAGAGGCGATAAAAAACAGGCTGGAGGCGGCTATTTCCCGGGGATACGAAGGGTTGAGGCTGGCGCGTGACCTGGGAGAAAAAAGATTTAACCCCATGGAACATTGCTCCACCTGGCTTGGGGATCCGAAGAATTGTTTGCGCGAGAGCCCGCTGACCTTGCTATGTTCTTTCAGTTTGGTGGGGCGTCCCAACCTAGAAACCGTTGAGATGGCGCTGGGCCATAATCTCCTTTTAATAAAGAGAAACGGGAATTGGGAGCTCAAGGAGACTCAGGAATCCCAAAAAACGCGCGAGTCGCTCTGGGAGGAGGAGTGGCTTTCTAGAAGTCTTTTAGAGAACACCATGGACCTGGTGGCGGTGATCGACAGGGAGGGCAAGGTGGTATATATCACGCCCTCAATCGAGACGATGAGCGGTTTTAAGCCATATGAGATCATTGGGAAAAGCGGTTTTGATTTCATCCATCCGGAGGATCGGGATATAGTGCTCAAGACCCACACGAAAGCCTTGAAAGATCCGGACTCCGTATATTTCCATGAGTGGCGCTTAAAGACCCGAGAGGGGGGCTGGCGCGTTCTGGAGACTTCGGGAAAAGCCCTGCTCAGGGATTCCCAGATTGTGGGGGTGGTGATCAACGGACGGGACGTCACCGAACGCCGTCAGATGGAGCTTGCCTTGCGGGAGAGCGAGGAACGGTACCGGGGCATCTACGAGCTCGCGCCCTACGTTATCTTTACTCTTTCGGTAGAGGAGGGAAGGATAGAATCGTTGAATCCCGCCTTCGAAAGAGCGACGGGGTGGAAGAGAGAGGAGTGGCTGGGAAGGCACTTCTTCGAGCTCATTCATCCCGAGGATCTATCCATGGTAAGGTATCTTTACGAGCGTTTTCTTCGATACCAGGAAATCTTGCCATTCCTAGAGGTACGCATACTTAATCGGGAAGGTGCATATCTTACCTTCGAATGCGCGGTGGGGGTCCTTTCCTTGGGCGAGGAGAGGGTTTTAATCCTGGGGGTGGCATGGGACGTCACCCGACGCAAGCGCATGGAGGAGGAGCTCAGAGAGAGCGAGCTTTCCCTGCGCCGCATAACCGACAACATGGTGGATATGGTGGGACAGTCGGACACGCAGGGAATCTTCACCTA
>JACVIX010000150.1 GCA_015711725.1 Candidatus Geothermincola primus
CCATATGAATACTCGGGCCAAAGCTGGTGGAAACAGCTAAGCACAAGAGCATAGAGCTGATAACCAATACGGAAGTCCTCAACGTGGAGGGAGAGCCAGGAAGGTTTACGGTAACCTTATTACGTAAGCCTTGGTACGTAGATATAGATAAATGCACCGGATGTGGTGCCTGCGTCGAGGTATGCCCCATCATAGTGCCTCATCAGTGGGACCGGAATTTAAAACCTCGCAAGGCTATATACGCCTTGTTCGCTCAGGCGGCGCCCCTGAAGTATGTAATCGACAGGGAGAGATGCATCGAATGCGGATTATGTATGCAGGCATGCGGTCTTGACGCCATCAATCTCTCGCAGGAGCCTTATGAAGAACAGATCGAAGTGGGCGCCATAGTGGTGGCCACGGGCGCAGAAGTTTTCGACCCCTCACCCATGACCAGATATCATTACGGCGACTCCGAGAATATCGTTACCAATATGGAGTTTGAGCGCATTTGTAACGCCGCCGGACCCACGGAAGGCGAACTGGTGCGTCCCGATGGAAAACATATCCACTCCATCGCTTTCGTTCAGTGTGTGGGTTCGAGGGATCTCAATTATAACCCTTGGTGCTCCTTCTTCTGCTGCATGGCTTCGGTAAAAGGAGGGCGTCTGGTGATGGAACACGCCCCAGGGGCGGAGGTCTTAATCTTTTATAACGACCTACGGGCTTGTGGCAAAGGATTCGAGGAGCTTTATCAGAGATCCGTGGAAGAAGGCATACAATTCATTCAGGCAATACCTTCGGTTTATGAGAATCGCACCACACGTAACCCCATAATCGTCTATGAGGATCCGCGGAGCGGCAGAATGGTACAAAAAGAACTGGACTTAGTTGTCCTTGCCTGTGGGTTACAGCCCTCGCCTAGCACCAGGGATATACGTAAAAAGCTAGGGCTAAAAAGGGATTCATATGGATTTATAAAAGAGCGCCATCCAATCGATGGGGTCGCAGAGACAGCATTTAAAGGGATTTTCATCGCAGGTATATGCCAAGGGCCTAAAGATATCCCCGATACCGCCACTCATGGAAGCGCCTCAGCCGCCAAAGCAGGTGGCTTTCTCTCCGGAGGTAGCTCAAGTACAATCTCCAAAAGGTCCGGCAATGAAAAGGATGACTCTTCATAACTAAAATATGCAAGTTTAAAATATGCCAGTTTAACTCTTTTCTTATATGAAGTAACCTATATATGAAAGTAACCTAAAAAGTGGTAGGTGGTTTTTCGTGTTGGATAGCGGGGTAAAAAGTAAGGTGATAGTCGAATTCTACGGTCCCTTCAGAGAATATGGTAAGTCGCATGAGTTACGCATAGACAAGGCGGTGACTTTCGAGGAACTCATCGAACTACTGGAGAAATCTTTGGGAGTATCTTTCAGGGAGAGAGCAATGAAAGAAAATAGCACCTATATCCTCAATAGTAAGATAATAAATAGAAAGAAAATCGACGATGTGCTAATTCACCCTGGTGATAAAGTGGCTTTCGCACTTCTTATCGGAGGTGGCTAAGGAGGTATGATCGGATGAAAGGATATGCAGGAAAATTCTTACGAGTAAACCTCTCCACAGGGGAGATGAAAACAGAAAGCCTATCGGAAGAGTGGGCTAGAAAGTTTCTAGGAGGTTATGGTTTCGTAGCCAGTACCCTATATAACGAAATCCCGGAGGGTACCGATCCCTTGTCTCCGGAAAATGTCCTCTGTTTATGGACGGGCCCAGTGGCTGGAACTATAATACCCGTCTCCTCTAAATACATCATGGGTGCGCTCTCCCCCGCCACCGGCTTTATTGGTTTCGGAATCGCCTCTGGGGGCGTGGGTTCCGAACTGAAGGCGGCGGGCTTCGATGGAATAGTGATTAGCGGAAAGGCTCCCTCCCCTTCTTATCTCTATATTCAAAATGGCCATGCGGAATTGCGCGACGCCTCTAACCTATGGGGCAAATCCACCTGGGATACCGAGGAAATGATTCGCGAGGAGCTTTCCGACGATGAGATTCGGGTTTCCTCCATAGGCCCCGCGGGAGAATTGCTCTCATGCCTGGCCAACGTCACCAATGACCGTAACAGACAGGTGGGCCGCTCTGGAATGGGTGCAGTTATGGGATCAAAGAACCTTAAAGCTATCGCCATACGGGGCACCGGGGATGTGGAGGTTGCAAACCTTGATGAGCTTTTGGAGTTCTGCAAAGACCTCTATAAGCGTTGCAGGGGTCCCGCAACCGAAAAATATAGGGTCTATGGGACTCCCGCCAACGTGCTTGTGCACAACCGCCTGGGTTGTCTGCCTTCCTATAACTTCCAGAAAGGTACTTTCGAGCAAGCGGAAGCGGTCTCCGGGGAGACCATGTTGGCGACTATGGTTAAGAAGATTGTCGCATGTCCCGCTTGCCCCATCGCATGCGACCATATCAACGTGGTGAAAGAGGGCCCATGGACGGGTACGGTAGCCTCCATGGACTACGAATCCCTGGAGTTACTGGGGCCAAACTGTGGCGTCGCCGATCTCAATGCCATCACCAAGGCGGTCGAACTCTGCGACAAGTTGGGCGTGGACACCATATCCGCAGGGGTTACCATCTCCTGGGCCATGGAGGCATATGAAAAAGGACTCCTCACCAAGGATGATTGTGACGGGCTGGACCTCCGTTTCGGTAACGGTGAAGCCTTAGTTGAGGCAGTAGAGCGTCTCTGTCTAAGGGAGGGCAAGTTAGGACAGCTCATTGCGGACGGTTGCGCCAGGGCCGCCGAAAAGCTAGGGAAAGATTCCTATAAGTTCGCCATGGTAAATAAGAAACTTGAATGGGGAGCCTATTCACTACGTTCCCTCCAGACCGCCACCCTAGGCTTCGCCACCAGCGTCAGAGGGGCATGCTATCTGCGTTCTGGTTCCTACCAAGTTGACGTGAAGGGGACGGTAGACCGCTATCATCTGGATAAATCACGAGGCAAAATCGTCTATGATGGAGAAAACCTTTATGCCATCATCGACTCCCTCATAATTTGTAAATTTACCCGGGGAATTTATAAAGACAACGATGAGCTGGCTAAAGTGATACGTCTGGTCACGGGGTTCGATGTGAGCGCTAAGGAGATGATTAAAACGGGCGAGCGCATTCATAATCAGGCGAAACTCTTTAATGTGCGTTTCGGAGCAAGAAGGGAACATGACTACCCTCCTCCCCGTGCTTTCGAGGAAAGAATGTATGACGACGTCAATGATGGCGCCATCATCCTCAAGGAGGAATATGATGAAGCGCTATCGGGATATTATAAAGCGCGTCGCTGGAACAAGGAGGGTATACCCACCAAAGCATTATTGGAAGAACTGGATCTGGACACCAGCCTGGGGGTGTAGATGATGGAGGCAAAAAGGATCATCGTCTGTGATACAGATAAATGCACCGGTTGCGAGATCTGCGAGTACATCTGTTCCATAATTAAGGATAAGAAGATAAACTGGTCTAAATCTCGAATAAGACACATTCGCATCGAGCCAACTTTCGACATCGCTCTCTCCTGTAGGAAATGCGAAAATCCTTTGTGCATCAAAGCGTGCCCCCGTGACGCCATATCCGAGCAACCCGACGGATCTATTAAAATTGACAAGGATAAATGTAACGGTTGCGGCTGGTGCATAGAGGCATGCAATTTTGGAGCTTTGAAACTCGACTGGGATAAGAAGGTCGTCTTCGCATGTGATTTCTGTTCCGACCTTGATCAACCCAAATGCGTAGAGATATGTCCGTTTGAGGCTTTGGAATTCACCACCCTGGATCAGGTGGGTCACGAGGCCGGCAAAAAAGCTTTCAAACGCATTATCGAGGAATTAAGTTAATTGACGATCTGGAACAAGGAATGAAAAAATTTATATACCGCGTTTAAGTTTCGACGGTATTAATTAATGCGTTTAAGATGTTGGGCTAGAAGAGACCAAGGAGATTATTATGGCCGAGGATCTGTATGAGCAGTTGACAGAAAGAATATTTATGCAAGGGAGTAAGATTATCCCCCAACTCTTCAAGATGGTAGCCGATGAGGACGAGGCAAAGCTTTTACTCGCCATGCCGGGAACGGCGGAGGAGCTCGCCGGAAAGTTGGGGAAAAGTATAGAAGAGATCGAGGAAGCTGTGGATCGCCTTTTCAGAAAAGGGCTGGTATTTAAGTCCCGGAAGCCAGCGGGAACGATTTACAGGATGTGCAATAGCCTAGTGCAGTTTCACGATGCCACTTTAGTATGGCCCGATGCGCCCCAAGAATACCTTGACCTCTGGCAGAAATATATGGAAGAAGAGTGGCCCTCCTACGCTGAAACCGTGGCTAAAATGCTCCCCAAACCCTTCTCCAGGGTAATATCTGTGAGGCAACCGGTCGAAATGAGAAACCAAATTCTCGCCTACGAGGATATAGAGAGCATCATCGAGAGGGTACATCCTATAGCGGTCACCCGATGCACCTGCCGGACCATAGAGAGGAAGTGCGATGCCCCGGTAGAGGTATGTATCCAAGTGGGTCGTGCGGCGGATTACACCATAGAGCGGGGTTCGGGCCGACAGATTTCCAAAGAGGAAGCTTTGAAAATAATCAGGGAATGCGAGGAGGCCGGCTTGGTGCATGTGACCATGAACCGCGCCGAAGACAGCCATTTCATCTGTAATTGTTGTTCGGATTGTTGCATGTCCTTTAAATTAAATTTAAGCGAAGGCTTACGCCTTTGCGATCCCAGCCGATTCTTATCCGTTGTAGACGAGGAGCTCTGCACCGGATGTGCTATCTGCGTGGACCGGTGTTATTTCGGCGCATTATCCATTGTCAAGAAAGAAGACGGATCGGAAATTGCATCAGTGGACCCAGAAAAATGCATGGGCTGTGGCCTGTGCATGATCAAGTGCCCGGAAGGTGCCTTGAGCATGAAGATTGTGCGTGAAAGGGATTTCATTCCCACATAATTTAAAGTTTTCCAACAGCGAAAATTTATCAGGGGTCACGCGAACCGTGACCCCTGATGTTTACGCCTCCGTGCCAATCATACATTTAGCCAGACAGCAGCGTTGGTGAGACAATACTCTCCCCTCTCCGCGGTCTTGCATCTGAAGATGATCTTATCATCCCCTTCTTTCCACATCTCGGTTATGATGGTATCCCCAGGCAATACGGGGCGGGAGAAGCGCACCTTGATAGCTTTAAACTTTGCTGGATCGTTATCGCAGTAAGCGGCAAGAATGGCACGTCCTGCGAAGCCAAAAGTACAGAGACCGTGGAGAATAGGTCGATCAAACCCTCCCATAGCAGCGAAATTGGGGTCGGCGTGTAGAGGGTTCTTATCCCCAGATAGGCGGTAAAGCAGCGCCTGCTGGGGTAGTGTTTTCATCTCCACCACTTTATCCGGGTCTCTCTCTGGAGGTTCATTTCCTGGCTCGGGACCTTTCTCCCCACCGAAACCGCCTTCCCCCCTGATAAAGGCGCCAAACTTGTTGAAATAGACAACATCGCCGTTCTCGTCCACGGTGTCAACGTCTAGCTCGATGAGGGCTCCTTTCACTTTGTCATAGAGAGCAGCTATCTTAGGTTTGCTAGTAAGTTTTCCCTGGATGGGCAAAGGATGCTTACGAATCTCCAGGTACTGTTCGCCGTGAAGAAGCATTGCCAAGTTGATATCCACCCCCTTGGCCCCGATTAACCCTATAAGCGCGGGGAAGGGTGGGATCACCCCAAAAGTGGGCAAAACTAGCAATCCAGGTGGATTCTCGTAGACGAATTTCAGATCTTCGGGGTCAGCGCCTGCCCCTATACCCAGGTTGTAAAGAATTACCTTATCAGGGGTAACCTCGTAATCGAGGGGCTGCAATTCCTGGCCCACTACCGCTGGATCGATAGGCATGTTTCACCTCCTGTTTCATCGGTATACCACGCCAATTGTCGGTCACTATTCTCGGTTTTTTAATCGAATTTCATGTGTGAGAGGGAATGGGTGGTCTGTTCCGTTGCCGATCCATATTCGCTTCCACCCTCCAGGCTCATGATCGCGTCGATCTTTTCCATGATGTCCTCAGGGGTCACGGAATCGGGATCGTCAAAGAAAATTCCGGGTCCTTCCACGAAAGCCGTCCGACTGAAATAACCTCCACCAGCCACGAAGAACTTGCCGCTAACGTTGCACTGCTCTGAAACCAACCAGGCGACCATGGGAGCCACATATTCGGGTTTCAACTTTTCCACAACGTTGGGAGGCAGCACTGTTGCAGTCATTCTGGTCCCCGCCACCGGTACCAGGGTGTTGGCCAGGATATTATACTTCGCTCCTTCTTGTTTCACGCAGTTCATCAAACCACCGATTCCCAACTTTGCGGCGCCATAATTCGTCTGGCCGAAATTGCCATATACTCCCGCGGCCGAAGCGGTGCTGACTATGCGGCCGTAATTGTTCTCCCGCATATGAGGGAAAGCGGCCTTGGTGCAGAAGAAGGTGCCATCCAAATGTACAGCGATTACCTTCTTGTAGTCCTCAATCTCCATCTTGATCAGGCTCTTGTCCCTTAAGATACCCGCATTGTTGATGAGGATATCGATTTTTCCGAAAGCGTCCAAAGCCGTCTGAATAATCTTTTGCGCGCTCTCCCAATCTGAGACGCTATCATAATTGGGGACGGCCTCCCCGCCGGCAGCCTTGATCTCGTCAACCACTAGCTGAGCGGGCCTGGTGTCGGCGCCAACTCCATCAAAAGATCCCCCTAAATCATTGACTACCACCTTAGCGCCACGACTAGCCAGAAGAAGGGCGTAACTCCTACCCAAGCCTCCGCCTGCTCCGGTAATTACGGCAACCCTTCCGTCAAACCTGATCTCTGCCATACAATCAACTCCTTTCGATCTTCGTCCCATTTCCCTTTGTCTTGACAAATTGCCCCCAGCAATGCGCTAGGATTATAAAACAGATGGAAAAGATTCATATGGGCAAAACCTTTGTGGGAAGTGATAAATTATCCGTGTTAACCTTACGAAAACTTGGAAGTTTCTTCGTCGCATGTTTTCGTTTATATCCTCAACATCTGCTGCATCCAATAAGACTGTTCAAACAATTCCTTTAATGGTCGTACCACATCTCTCCTCTGGTGAAAGCAAAAATATATTATCACAAACTATCCCTTTTTGAAATACAAGTGTGAGTTGAGTTAGATACACTTCTCTACGATAGCAGCATCCGCGTCAACTGATCCCTGCTATCGCCGGTTATCGGCATAGTTCATCTCTCAAGCGCTTAAAGGCATTTTAAGTGATTGGATTACATTTTCACAGCAAGTTAGAAAATTTATATTAAGCCCTCAAATTCAATGGCCTTCCTCGCCCCATTCCATGTTGCCTATCGAAAGCTAATCAAGCGATTATTTCTTATAATTCAAAGAGGCGTAAAGGAGTCGTGAAAGGTTATCTATAGTCGCTTCTTTGGACGCAGCAATCACTCCCGCCTCGCTCGCCACAGCCAAATAAGCCATGATCATAACTAGCATTTGCCCGGTTATCTCAGGATTCCATTCTTTACATTTACCCTTCTTCTTCAATTCCTTGATA
>JACVIX010000151.1 GCA_015711725.1 Candidatus Geothermincola primus
ACATCGGAAAGATGAGGCTCTTGATTTTTCCCATTGCTTAATTACATCGGAAAGATGAGGCTCTTGATTTTACCCATTGCTTAATTACATCGGAAAGATAGGAATCATAACCTAAAACACGGTTTTTCCATAACTTAAAGCATGGTAAAGCATGGTTTAATTATAATAACTGATTTGAGAAGGAAAAGTGGGGCGAGAAAGGAGGACGCTCAGGAACCCCTTGCTCGCCAAGGGTTTGATGGACATATCGTTAACCAGCTTCCTTTTAGTTGATCAAACAAAGTTCAAGATTATCGCCCCCACGGCAATCTCAATCTCGGGTTATATCGATTCTGGAGCGCCCATCTTCTCAGGGGGCCCCCAAACTCATCCATAGTTTGAACGCTTTCCTGGCATTCTTATGCTCCACAAAAAAATCGGATGCGAAGATAAATGCATTATTTGTGTTCCACCACGGACATACCGTTAACCGGCTTTTCCCTAGTTGAAAAATAAGTCTCGTGAATTATCGCCCCCACGGCAATCTCAATCTCGGGTTATATCGATTCTGGAGCGCCCATCTTCTCAGGGGGCCCCCAAACTCATCCATAGTTTGAACGCTTTCCTGGCATTCTTATGCTCCACAAAAAAATCGGGGGCGAAGATAAACAAGCTATTTGGGTACCAACATCCAGAAGGCTAAATACCGTATATGACTGCATTTTTCCATAGGACGGCAAAAAGAAAAATCCAGAAATCAGGTATCTAAACGGTCTCGTTGATCCTCGGCTTTGCGCCGCGTGGGATAGTAACCGAAAGGCAGTTCCATTTCGTAGCGCTTTAAGAGCTCCTCGTCGGAGAGGGTGGCGAAGGCCTCGCCGTCCCAAACCACCTGCCCCCCATAAAGAATAATGATTCTTTCGCAGACCTCGAATACGAAGGGTAGGTCGTGGGTGACCAGAACCTTGGTGATCTTCAGGCCTTGTAGCAACTCCGCCAGTTCCCTACGAGAGCGGGGATCCAGGTTGCTGGAGGGTTCGTCCAGCGCCAGTAGATCGGGATTCATGGAGAGCACCGTGGCGATGGACACTCTTTTCTGCTGCCCGAAGCTTAAGTGATGGGCGGATCGTTTCTCCGTCCCCTCCATGCCCACCGCGGAGAGGGCGCGGCGAACCTCCTTTATCACCTCATCCTTAGATAGCCCCATGTTGATGGGCCCGAAAGCCACGTCGTCGTAGACGGTGGGGGAGAAAAGCTGGTCGTCGGGGTCTTGGAAGACCAAGCCCACCCTTCGGCGGATCTCCTGGAGGTTCTTTTTCTCCACGGGGAGCCCAAAGATTTTCACCTCACCTTGCCCCTGGAGAATGCCGTTTAAGTGGAGTAGCAGGGTAGACTTCCCCGCCCCATTGGGGCCCACGATGCCCACCGACTCCCCCTCCTCGATAATTAGATTTACCCTGTCGAGAGCGGGGGTCCCATCGGGGTAACTATAGGTGAGGTTCTTTATCTCCACGGCGGGCCGGTGACGCACTGCAAATCATTCCCTTCAGCCTGTAAATAATCTTATGGTCAAAGGTATGGCCACCAGCAGGAAGGCGAGGGCAAAGTCATATATACCGAAGGTGGTTATCTCTAGGGTACGGATTCGACCATCGTATCCTCTTGCCAGCATGGCTCCATACACCCTCTCTCCCCTCTCGTAGGAGCGCAGAAATAGAGTGGCGATCATGTGACCGATTACCTTTCCCTCCCACAACCAGCGTCCCTTCCACCCCCGGGAATCCCGCGCCCTGCGCATTCTCTGTACTTCATCCACCAACACGAAAACATAACGATAGGTGAAGCTCAAAAGCGCGATGAGCAGCTTGGGGACCTTAAGGCGCTCCAATCCTTTGAGCAGTTCGGGGAAGGAAGTCGTGGAGGAGAGTAAAATAACCGAGAATACGCTGATCAGGGACTTAGCGGACACGTTCCACAAAACCATCAGCCCTCCTCCGGATAAGGTGAGAGGTCCCAGATTATAGCTGCCCCCACCCCGCTTAAAGAAAGGGATGAAGATGGCCACCATGAGGATGAAGGGCAAAACTACCGCCATTCTCTTCATCACGTAAAGGATGGGCACTCGGGAGATGGCAAGGAGCGCGAGTAAAAGAAGGAAGTACGCAGCGAAAGGTTGCCAGTAACGGGAAGGGGTGGAGACGCATACAATTATCAAGGAGAGGAAGCCCACAATCTTGGCTCGCGCGTCGGCTCGATGAAGGGGACTGTCTAGATTCGCGTATCTATCCAGAAACCCATGCTGCAATTGGCCTTCAGCTCCTTTTTTACATCCCGTTTCTTTAGCTTCCTCTCCTTAGGTCCACTATCTAAACCACTGCTGAGGTCTATGAAATGGTTTAAAAATAGTATATCCAATCGGAGAGTCCTCAGGCGCCCCCCACATCCTTTCTGCTGACCTCCAAGGGGATATTCCTCTTCTTGAGCAGCAACGCCAGGCCCCATGCCACCAGCAGCACGGCGACGGTGCCCAACAGTCCCGCTATTGCCGTTGCCCAGGCGGGATGGGACTCCTCCAGGGAGGAGATGGAGTAATCCGCCATGGGAGCTTTATCCCAGGCGGGCTCGGTCTCTTCCGCCTTCTCCAGGAACCCTTTGTCCTCGGCGACCTTCTCCAGGCCATCGGGACTGGAAGAGGCGAAGGGGGAGACGATCAGCGCCAAAGCAATGGAGAGGGCGATTCCCGCCGCGACGAAGATTAGAAGGCTTTTCCTCCTCGCTTCCATCTAAGCCACCTCCCTCACCGTCAGGTTCCCTGCCGGCTGGTAGGTTCTGATCAGGTCAGGGCGCGCCGCCATTACCACGCCCGCCACCACTACGGTTATCAGCGCTTCCACTATGCCAATGAGGGCGTGAATTCCCACCATAGCGGGTATCACCGTGCCCGCCGGAGAGGTTCCGCTTATCGCCAGCTCCAGAGCGCAAACCAGCGCGGCGAGCACAATAGAGAACCAAGCGGATATCGCCGTCGAGCTTAAGAACCAGGTCCTGCCCCGGGGAAGCGCCTTCTTCAAAAGATAATAGATAACGTAAGCCCCATACACGCCCACTATCGCCATGTTGAAGATATTGGCGCCTAAGGCGGTG
This sequence comes from Candidatus Geothermincola primus, assembly GCA_015711725.1. GTDB lineage: Bacteria > Actinomycetota > Geothermincolia > Geothermincolales > Geothermincolaceae > Geothermincola > Geothermincola primus. Next base: position 3,124 of record JACVIX010000151.1, read on the forward strand.
AGCCCCCCATCGGCGAAGAGCAATGCCTGGATGATTAAGACCACCATCAACACCAGGCTACCTAGATAAGGACCTAGAAGTATTGCCGCCAGCGCCGCTCCCAGGAAATGTCCGCTGGTTCCACCGGCGATGGGAAAATTGAGCATCTGCGCGGCGAAGATGAAGGCAGCGCATAGCGCCAACATGGGGACGGACTTGTCGTCTAGCTCATCCCGAGCTTTCTTCAAAGCCACCGCCCCACCACCCACCGCCACCACTCCTGTGGCGACGCTCACGCCTGCATTGAGGAATCCGTCTGGAATGTGCATGACCCACCTCCCTTAAGTACCAAAAAACAAAACCACGATGCTCCGCGGATTCTTTCCGCTGGGTCCTTCGTGGCTTCTTCCGACTTTTTACCTATTCTTAAATTGCTTTCGCCACCTTCCTGGCGGCTTTTCAGGATAAATTTATTATAATTCTTGGGAGGTGTCAATGATCATCGCCGTGACCGCCATTTCTCACATCGGTTCGTCACATCCACCAGTGCCTTGCAAGCCTCGCGCTTTCAAGGGACCCAGCCGCGAGATCGCCATCGTTCTCATTCTTTCCCCCGTCCGCCATCCGCCTCATCATCCCGCAAACAAGCGAACGGTCATCGCCTGGGGCACGTATTCTATGCGAAATATGTAGCTCGCGCATCACCGGCGCGAATAAGCGGGGTCTCGAGCGTCAATATCAAATCACGACGAGCATTTATATCGTTGTTGACAAATTGTTATCTTACATTATGTAATATTTCTTGGAGTTCACATCATCGCTCTTACGCTCGATAATAGTCAAACTTTCCCCATTGGCCAAAAGCTCGATTAGAACATTTCGCGTTCCCGTTCTTCATATCGCGGGAAGATACGCCCCTCCATGCCCCCGTCCCCGTCACGGCGCGATCTCCTCGGAACTCTGGAAGACCCAAGCGGTCATGGTCTCTAAAAGAGATATCTTCCAGGTTCCGCCCCTGCGGTGGCAGATGAATAAAGCCTCTTTCTCTCCCTCGTCCAGGTGAAAGATCACATTGACCTGGGCTAGCCCTCGATCCTCGTCGGTGGAGGATGAGGTTATGTCATAGGAAGGGCGACTTTCAAAAAGGAAGCTCTCCCCGCCCATGAAGGGGCTGATATCCTTCTCCAGGGTCAGGTTCTCCATCTTTCCTAAATTTTGGCTATCCCAGGCTCCTAAAAAGTCCTTGACCACCGATTACGGGGAGGGAGTGCCGCATCCTGCCGAGGAGACGATGAGCGCCAAAGCTAAAGCTGTGCACGCGAATGCTTGAACCCTCAGAATTGAAGCTCGCGGGGGAGTTTCTCCAGATCGTAATTCAACCCCTCGATCAGCCATTTCCCCTCCTTCTTCTCCATATAAAATACCAAATTTATGGATTGCAAGCTGACGGGCAAGGCGAATTGGTCGGAAGAGCCCCGCTCGCTCACCTTCACCGTTCCGTCCACTAGGGTTACCTCGGAATATCTCCCCTGGGTCCTGGACTTGAATTTAAGGGAACTGAACTCCACCTGATATTTGCGTAGTAGGTTCTCCACGGCGTTTTGTATATTTCCCCGATTGCCATACCAGTAGGTGCCCAGCTCGCCCTGGGGGTCCACCCACAAGAGGGCTCCCTCTAAATCACCTCTGCCGATGCTGCTAAAGACCCTTTTTAGGGAGCCCTCCGGGGTATTCCAGCGCCACGCCAAGAAATAGAGAAGTACCAATATTAAGATTAAAGCCAAGGCGACGAACACCAGCGCTGCCTTCCAACCCTTTTTCCAGAGCGACGTCCCTTTATCCCTCCAGCTCAACTCCTTGCGCTCCTGACTTTTATTCGCGGCGATATCATCCACTTTACCAGCGATTCCTTTAGGTATTAATTCTATTGTAAACCATGACCCCACACACGGCACTTCACTTAGGTGAGCTCGCCTATCCCCCACCCATTCCTATTCTCCATCCTCGCTCTTTTTAGCTGGCAACCTGCCCAACCCCCAACACATGACTGTCAAACTCATTTCTGATGTAGTTGGCTACCTGTCAACCCCCAACCAAACCTGTTTCTGATGTAGTTGGCTTCCTGTCAACCCCCAACACATGACCGTCAAACTCATTTCTGATGTAGTTGGCTACCTGTCAACCCCCAACCAAACCTGTTTCTGATGTAGTTGGCTTCCTGTCAACCCCCAACACATGACCGTCAAACTCATTTCTGATGTAGTTGGCTTCCTGTCAACCCCCAACCAAACCTGTTTCTGATGTAGTTGGCTTCCTGTCAACCCCCAACACATGACCGTCAAACTCATTTCTGATGTAGTTGGCTACCTGTCAACCCCCAACCAAACCTGTTTCTGATGTAGTTGGCTTCCTGTCAACCCCCAACACATGACCGTCAAACTCATTTCTGATAATCTCATAATGTGGACAAATTTTCCCGCCACTTTTATCTAGATGGATGCTAATTGGGGGGCAAGCGAGGACAGACAAAAGGCTGAAGCGGACTTCGCGCCATATGCGAAAAACGGGGCCGCCAAAGGGTAGGAAAAGAGAAGGTGGGCTTGCTTTTCCATCGGTGACGAGGTTTTTAGATGTACTGAATAAACTAACCCGTAGTTTGAGAGGAAAAGATGAGCGGAGGGCATGAGCGGATTAAGGCCGGCTCACGAACCATACGTCCGCATGTCTCACGTTCCGGAAACGTCACCCCTTTCAGCCTTATCATTGGAAATATTGATGGGAGAGGTAGAAGAGGATGACCCCATTTACGAAATATCAACCGGGGAAGGCTAGCTGTGCCCTCTGCGGCAAGGTGAGCGAGAAGATATCCGCAGCCCTGGGGGTATGCCCCGACTGCCTAACCAAATCAAATTCCCCTGTGGGAGAACTTGTCGCCTCCGCCCACGCGCGCTCCCGGGAGGCTTTTGGCCTTCCCCCCTCCCCTCCCAGGGAAAGCGCCGGGGCGGCCTGTCGCATCTGCGGAAATCGCTGCCGAATAGGGAGGGACGCGCTAGGATACTGCGGTCTGCGCCGCAACCGTGAGGGGAAACTGCAACACCTGGCGGGAACCAGTCGAAAGGGTCTACTGGAATACTACTACGATCCCCTCCCCACCAACTGCGTGGCCGACTGGGTATGCGCGGGGAGCAAGCGCAGGGGGGAAAAGAACCTGGCGGTGTTCATGGGCGCCTGCACCTTCGACTGCCTCTTCTGCCAAAATATTCAGTACCGGCTGCTGACCCTCTCCCCCCAACTGGCCGTCTCCTCCCAGTCCCTAGCCGACGCGGTCCTGGAAGATACTGCCTGCATCTGCTTCTTCGGCGGAGACCCCACTCCTCAGCTTCCCTTCGCCCTCAAAGCATCGCAACTGGCGCTGGAGAGGAAGGAGGGCAAGAACCTTCATATCTGTTGGGAGACCAATGGCTCCATGCACCCCGGATTGTTGAGGAAAGCGGTAAAGCTCTCTTTAGAATCCGGAGGCTGCGTCAAATTCGATCTGAAGGCTTTCGACGAACGCCTGCACTTAGCCCTGTGCGGGGTCCCCAACCGAACCACGCTGGAGAATTTTTCCTACGTATCTTCACTTACGGATAAAAGAAGGGAACCCCCACTGTTGGTCGCCAGCACCTTGCTGGTGCCCGGCTATGTGGAAGCCAGGGAGGTGGCAAAGATCGCTCGTTTCATCGCTTCCCTCGACTCCGAAATCCCCTATTCCCTGCTGGCTTTCTACCCCTGCCATATGATGAAGGACATGCCGGTGACCACCCGCGGACAGGCGGAAGAGTGCCTGCAGGCCGCCCTCCAAGCAGGTCTAAAAAGGGTACATCTAGGAAATATACACCTGCTTCGCTGAAGGGAAATATGCTTTTAACCAGAAAAGGGGACTTGGCAAAAGCAAATCTAGTTCATCTTGGCTCCAAGGCTCAAACATCTCCTCCGTAATAAATTACATAATGTTATTTTACAAAACATAAAACCATTACTATCCTCGGGAAGCGGTTCACCAAACGCGCATGAAATCCCAAAGCGAACTGGCCACATTCATTTTCGACAACATCCCCCCACTACTATGCTTTCCAAATAGGTGAAAGAACTCCTTCTCGTTGAAGTGAAGCGCCTTATAAGCTTGCGGTTATCACGTTGCGATGGTTATAGGGCGGCTTCTTTATAAGAAAAACTTTATTATCAGGGCGAGATTATAGGGAGGTGTTTCCTTATACGCTTACCTTTATTATCTGGGCCAAGTTATGGGAAGTTGTGCCTTGTTTGCTTAAGTTATATTTTATCAGGGCAAGGTTATGGGGAGGTGTTTCCTTATACGCTTACCTTTATTATCTGGGCAAGTTTATAGGATGTTGTTCCTTGTTTACTTACTTATATCTTACTTATATTTTTGTCTGTGCAAGGTTATAGGGAGGTGTTTCCTTATACGCTTACCTTTATTATCTGGGCAA
>JACVIX010000152.1 GCA_015711725.1 Candidatus Geothermincola primus
AGAAACGGGAAAAACTGACGAGGGCGTCGGAGCGGTCCGTGTCTCCATCCGCACATGCGTGTGACATTCCGAGAATCACAGCCCGCTCCTGTGAATCGATTCACCGGGTTCAAGCCCGCCTGGCCGCAAAATAAGACTTCAATCATCGGGATGTCAATTCAGGAGAAATCCGCTCGCACGGTGCCGATTTCACTCGGGGGGCCGCCACACGCCGAAAGGGTGACCCGGCTCCAGAACCGCGGCCGCCGGAGCGCCCCCCCGCCGGGAGGCCGGACCCCGGGGAACGCGGGATGCGAGAGCGGCGCCGGCCCATTCCCGCCGCAATTATCGAAAACTTTATTAATGGTCAAATATATTCAGCCTTCCCCTGTGAGGGTGCATTCAGGAGCGGACAAAAGTGTCAGGGGCGTCACTACAGAACCACCATGCGGCCGGCGAGGGGGGCGGCCACAGAGAGCTCTCCGTCCGGGCCGCGGGGCATGAGACCCGCCCCTTTCAGATAAGGTCCGTTCACTCGCCTGAGCTGATGCGGATGCCGGATGTCCCGACGGTGGCAGGAAAGGCAGAGGTGGAGAGAAGGATGTGGAGGAAGGGATAGATGGTCCATCTCACAATAAACCTGACCAGAGTCGTTGGGCGGGACCCCCCATATGATCACAACTTCCTGCTCGGGAGCGCGGTCTACCGTATGCTCAAAGAGCGGTCTGAAAAGGCCGCCGATATTGTCCATGACTCCCCATCCCGCTCGGCCTATGTTCTTTCAGAAATCCACAGGGTTCGCGGAAAGCCAAAGGAGGCCTGGTTCCGCATCGGGAGCAGCAGCGAGGCAATCATCCGGCTCGTTGAAAAAGCCCTGACGCCAGGCACGAGCCTCATTGTGGGCCCAACAGCTTTCCAGATTGGTAGCACAGGTATAGAGGAACCCGTGGCACGCCCGGGTGAGTATGTAACCCTGAGTCCGATTCTGCTCCGTGACAAAGAAACAGGCCAGAGCATCGTCCATGATACACCGGGCTATGTGGAGACCCTCCAGGAAGCCGCGAATCAACAGGTCAGAAACCACCTGAAGAGGGAGGGGACAATAAGAATTCTCCACTTCGAGCCTCAGGCCGTCAGGAGGCGCACGATAGAGGACAGGACGGTGCTGGCGCAGAAGGGGCGCTTCCTGATGGACGGCGGTGAAGAGGAGCTGCGGCTGCTGGTGAACCACGGCATCGGCCTGAGCCCGGCGCTGGGGTTTGGGATGGTGGTGCTGAACTCCCACAAGGCTCCTCATCTTCTCAATCTGGATATTCCTCCGGCGCAGGAGCGTGGAGGTGCAGGATGATACAGGGCGTAAGGCAGTTGGGCGCACTTGTAAGGAGGAGATTCGACCAACCCGGGCCAACTACTAATTACAAGGAATTCTTAATGGGACAGGTGAAAAGTGTCCCCTCGCCGAAGGCCAAAGATATCAAACCGTGTCTAATGGAGATTAATATAAATACCCAGGAAAAGCTTATTCACTCGGCCTCTCTCGAATTGGATGAAGAAAAAGTAAAAAAATACTTTTGGGTCGGAAATGCAGATCGCATGAATCCCCAAGACCGGTTTACAACAGATAGGTTAGAATATCTCATCTCACAAACTATACCCAATTTGCTTAAGTCGCTCCCTCCCGGGGCTTCACTGCGGACAATACTGGCAAAATGCTTTCCATATTTTTATTCAGACCAGGGTAGAGTATCAGAAAGATATCGTTATTATCTTGATCCCGCCAAGTTAAACCTCAATATCACAATACCTCGCACTCAATCTCCTAAGCAGCACATCACTGCTGTAGCCAACGCCTTCAAAGAGGCACTCTCCATTCCCAAAGAGGCTGTTCTATACACACTGCTGGTCAATGGGGAGATCCTCGCTGACCATCCCGACTATCATCAGTATTTATACAACTCTATAATTGATAAACATTTCAACGAAACTAGATCATCCGCTGGTATGAAGCCCTCAAAGCGGGCACGACCAACTGAATCACACACCGGTACATGTTATCTCTGTGGCTCAACCGATCGCCCTATTACATTCGATATGGCCCAAATAAAATATAAATGGTACATTACCCAGAAAATTAATTTCGCCAGCGGAGTGCATGAAGAGGGGTTCGCCAGGAATTACCAAATATGCCAGGACTGTTACAAGTCTCTTCTCCAGGGCGAGCGTTTTATTGATCGTCACCTTAAAACAAAAATGCTGGAAACAGCGTTGCACGTTATACCAGAAATGCTGAGACCTGAAGAATTGAGCGAAGAAGCTCTAGAAAATCTAGCTAAACGAATCACCGATCAAGTAAATGGGCTGGGTCGAGTGGAGAGTATTAGAGATATGATGGACTACTTCACGCGAAAGCAGGGATACCATCAACTCACCCTCGTCTTTGCCGAACACCCCCAGGGCAACTTCAAAGTCGTTGAAGTGATTCCAGAGGTGACCCCGTCGCGCATCCATGATGTAATAAAGAAAGCCGGAGAAGCGGACGCATGGGCCAGAGAGTTTTTTGGAGAACCCTCTTTCAATCAAGCGTGGTTCAACGGCCTAGAGGATATTCTGCTCCTATTACCTATTCGCCGTGTTAAACGTTCTCTCCAGACTCGTCCTGCACTACTCATAGCCAAACACATTCTTCTTGGAGAATTTGTGGATAGACTGGGTCTTTTAAGCGATTTCCTGGAATGTGCCCGCGCCATTATCCATGAAAATAAATCTGTTTATCTCGTGGAACAATATTCTGCAAAGGCAAAGGGCGATCCAGGCACATATATCTTACAGACCCTCATCTTCATGAAATTTTTAACACTACTGGGAGTCCTCCAGGAGGGGCCACCATACGCAGGAGGTAGAAAAGAGATGACAGAAATACCAGAACCTTACAAGAAAATGGCTAGAGAACTAGAACTCGACCCATTTAAAGAATCCCTGTTCCTTCTAGGGACATTATTAGCACGAGTGGGATCTGCTCAATGGAGAGCTGGTTCCAAAGACAAACCTGTATTAGGAAAGCTGAACTACCAAGGGATGCCCTTGAGCCGTGTACGAGAGTTCTCAGTGGATATATTCGATAAACTCCGACAGTATGACCAATTAACAGAAGATTCAGAGCTAATCTACGCGGCTGCCAAGCTCCAGCTTGGCCAATTTGAAATGTCCTGGCCGCTTTCCGATAAGGAAAATGTATATTACCTCCTATCAGGTTATGCCTATGAAACCCTGCGAATCATCTCGAGAGGAGGAAAGAAATCAGAAACGGAGGAGAACTAATGAGGTGAGCTAATGGATAAAATACCCAATGCAGATCTGCTATTTTTGTACGATGTGAAAATGGCCAACCCGAACGGTGATCCAGATGATGAAAACAAACCCCGCATGGACGAGGTTACCAGAAGGGCCCTTGTGAGCGATGTCCGGCTCAAACGCTACCTACGGGACTACTGGATCCATAAAGGGGAAGAGGTATGGGTTCAGGAAGTAAATGGGGAAACTGTCACCGCAGACATACGATTGAAGGGGTTAATGGACAGGTATAGAAAGGAAAAGGGAAAAGAAGTGGATCGTAAAAAGCTGAGCCGCGAGTTCAATGACTGGCTTTTAGACTCCCTCCTGGATGTACGCTTATTCGGAGCTGTCATGCCTATAGCCAAGGAAGGAGGAGAAGCCCGGGGAGACAACATCACGTTCACTGGCCCTGTCCAATTCAGCTGGGGGTATTCTCTTCACAGGGCGGAAATTGTTTTATCTCCGACTATTACCTCAACATTTGCGGGACGGGGAGGAGAGGAAAAGGGAAAACATGGAACCATGGGAAAGGATTGGCGCCTTCATTACGCTCTAATAGCCTTCTTTGGGCATATTTCCCGGGCCAGAGCAGAATGGACACGCCTTCAGGAAAAAGACTTAGAAAAGCTGGAAGATGCCCTCATCCACGCAATAGAGGAGGAGGCCACCACCCGCTCCAAGCTAGGTCAGACCCCACGTGTTTACCTTCGAGTGGACTACAAGGACCACTACCCCATGCTTGGAGATTTCCGCGATCACATAAAATTAAAGCATGATGTCCCAGATGAGAGGCTGCGCAGCGTGGAGGACTATACTGTGAATCTAAGCGATAGTCTCACACAGTCTCTCAAAAAAATAAAGGAGAATATCGCACAAGTGCGTTTCTGGGTCCATCCAGACCTTAAGCTCGGTTCCGGCTGGAATGAACTGGAAAATCTGCCAGGGTTTAAGCGTTTATGAAGGCCCTCCGGTTCGAGTTACGTGGGAAATTCGCCCATTTCCGCAGATTTTATACCAACTCTTCGTCTCTTTCTTATCCCATTCCCCCTCCCCCAACTCTTGCAGGAATCCTGGGAGGTGCTATGGGCCTGGAGAGGGATGATTATCCAAAAAGATTTATGAACACATCCTTCAGCGTACGCCCGATTTCTCCCTGGCGCACGATGGTTCAAACAATCAACCTTCTTTACGTGAAAGATACTGCAGGTCTCACCGGTTCCGAAGCCCATACCCAAGTCCCGACTCAGTTCATCGTTCCACCAAGTTTAAATGGCGAGATTGCATTCGAAGTAATACTCGTAGATCCGAATAAAGAATTTCTGGATAATATCTACAAAGCACTCCTCTGTCCAATATATCCCCTATATCTGGGAACCGCCTATTGCCTCGGACGCATCACAGGAATAGAATGGTGGGAGGGGCAGCGTCTGGATATGTCTGAAGGGGAAGTCTATGGCGCAATCCGAGCTTCTAAATTAGAGGGTGAGATTGATCTCTCGAATGGGCGGCGTGTTCTCCGTGATCGCTTTCCCCTGAAACTATCCCCCAATCGCGACCTTTTAATCGCCGATGATCTTTTAATCGAGACTCAAGGGCTGCCCATCCGAGCAAAAGTTCATGATGTCTTCGAAACCAATCACCGAATATATGCCCTCCTCTGAACTATTAGCACGTCCGGGAGAATATCTGCATGAACATCTGCGCGCGGTGTCATGCCTCGCAGCAGATTATGCACAATCTTCTCTTCAAGAGGCGACAAGACTCGCCGGACTTACTCACGATATCGGGAAGGCAACGACCTTCTTCCAAAAGCACATTCTATCAGAAAAAGGCGGAAATAGATCTAGTGGACCCTCCGTAAGCCACCATGCCTATTTGAGTTCTGTATTCGCCGCTTGGGTGGCAATGCAGCAAGAAGATTTAAAATGTTATGCGCTTCCTATCTTCCTTGCCGTGGCACGTCATCACGGAAATTTGTGTCCCCCGAGAGATTTAGTAGCCTCTCATAATTATCTTAACGGTAAATTTACCCAAATCTCTCCCCCCGCTCTGCGACAGAAATTTATTGATTTGAGATGCCAACTTAAAGATCTCGACCGTCCTATCTTCTATGAGCTCTGTAAAGTTATAAACCTCCCTGATCCACGGCCTTTCTTGAATCGGGCGGCATGGGAAACCATAGCTAGACTCCATCAAGATGCCGAAGATATTGAGATAGAGAGTGGAGATAGGAAATTTTACTGGCACACAAACCAGATTTTCTCTGCTCTTATAGACGCCGATAAAAAGCAAGCTGCCCATGTCTCTCACTTTGAGAGAAAAACTATACCTCCTGACCTCGTGGATCTCTATCTTGAGTCGCTCTTAGACGATTCTCCCTTGAACCCTCTTAGACAACGACTTTACCAAGAAGTGGACAAGAAGATTAAGACCATGTCTCTTAATGAGCTATATCCAGCCCACCTCACGCTCACAGCACCTACTGGGAGTGGAAAAACACTCACAGCGTTCAATGCTGCTCTTAAACTCCGAGCACGGCTGGAATGTGATCGAAAAATAATCCCTCGGATAATATATGTGTTGCCCTATATAAATTTAATCGAACAAAATTATGGTGTACTTAGAAATGTGCTCAAAGGATTTCCGCCTTATGAAGAAGATCCCGAAGCCTATCTTATCGAGCATCACCATCTCGCTCTACCGAAAGAAACACCATTTGATAGGGACGAAACTGATATGGTTAGTATAGAGGATCGGCTTCTTCTTACGGAGTCATGGGAGTCAGAGGTAATAGTCACCACCTTTGTGCAATTTTTTCACACACTCGTAGCATTCAATAACCGCCTCTTAAAGAAATTCCATAATATCCTGAATAGCATTATAATACTGGACGAAATCCAGACCCTAAAGGCTGAGCATTGGCCCCTTATTCGGGAGATGTTAGAGGATTTAAAGGAGATGGGTACAACTATTATAGCCATGACAGCTACCCAGCCAGCGCTGCTCAAAGGTGCCAATAAGAATTTCGAGTTGGCCCCCTCACTCCCTGATTGGCCCGCTAGGGTCCAAATAGAACGCAGTTCAATTAAAAATCTGGAGGAAATTGCTGATGAAGTAACGAAGAAAAAACAGAGCAGATTATTAGTGGTTAACACAATAGCCCGCTCAATTCAGCTCTATAATCTACTCAAAAAGAGAGATATATCGCCTCTTTTCTATCTCTCTACTAATATCACACCTTATGAACGAAAACTCAGGATTGAGAAAATTCGTAAAATGCTGGATAAAAAAGAACCTGTTACGCTGGTTTCAACTCAGGTCGTGGAAGCCGGTATTGATTTGGATTTTGAAGTGGGGTACCGTGAGATGGGCCCTTTGGACGCTCTATTACAAATAGCTGGCCGGATAAACCGAGGGGGGAGGGGTTTAATGGGCCACCTACGGGTCATACAGCTCGATGAGGCAAGCGATAATAAAATTTATGGCAATATTTTACCACATTGCTCAAGAGAGCTTCTCCCTCATTCGGCTACTAATGACCGGGAATTGGATCGAATCCTCCAAAAGTATTTCAGTGAGGTGGAACGCCGTATTTCTCAAAGATCCTCTTTGGAGATACTAGAAGCAATCAAACACCTCCGCTATCAAGGACCAGGTGTTTCTATTGCCGATTTCAACCTTATAGAAGAAGCCCCTGCCCAGCCTGTTTTCGTTGAGCTTAACTGCAAGGCAACAGAATTGTTAAAAGCCTTTCATGATGCTCTCTCGAAAAAGAATCTTAATGAAAAACGAAGAACTCTACGTTTGCTCCGTCCCAGACTTCAACAATTCATGATTAGCCCCCTTTTTACTAGGGCGGCAAGAAATATACCTCCGCCTTTATTCTCAAAGGAGCTCCCTGAAGTATGGGATATTCGACATATCCATATGGATGAGAAATCAACTTATTATGACGTGGACGAGACGCTTCTTCAGGGTACCGGATTTAAGTGGAGGGAAGTGAATGGAATCGAATCTCAATATATTGGTTAATATAATCCCATACCATCCAACCGGCCTTGACGTACAGTATCTCCATTCCTGCCCCACCCTTGCTTGGCTCTGGCTTCAGGGTCATCTCGTAATCCCGCAGCATGACGATTATATCCGAAGTGGCCGCCTCCTCGACAAACAGCGCTTCTCCAACAAGCGCTCTCTTGACCTCTCCCCATACGGCAAATGCGACTGGGTTACCGGCACGCAGACCAATCCCGTAATTCACGAAGGTTCCC
>JACVIX010000153.1 GCA_015711725.1 Candidatus Geothermincola primus
ACCTTCCGCCACAACACTCGTACTCGGTCATAATTTTGGATTAACAGCCAGGGCGGACTGGATTAAGACCGGCTCAGACGTAGACCCGACCACGGGTTGGGTTACAATTTTGGATTAACAGCCAGGGCGGACTGGATTAAGACATTATCGCCCCCGCCGCGATAGCCACGGCAGGAATAATCCATATTTTGGATTAACAGCCAGGGCGGACTGGATTAAGACCTTATTTCCCTTATTTCCGCCGGCTGTGAACGACGGAGGGCATTTTGGATTAACAGCCAGGGCGGACTGGATTAAGACAAGAATTATGGCTCCCGCCGCGATAATCACGGCAGGAGATTTTGGATTAACAGCCAGGGCGGACTGGATTAAGGCAACCCGGGTGGTGCTGCCACCACCTCCGCCACCGGCGGTATTTTGGATTAACAGCCAGGGCGGACTGGATTAAAACTATAGAAGTCCTTTTAAAGTTATTGGTCAGCTTTATATTTATTTGAGGAGTAGTTATATTACATCAAATTAATCCGATTTAAAGGAGGCAATCTTGTCCACAATTCAAGTAACTTGCTCAAACTGCGGTACTAAATTCTACATGAAGGACTATGAGAGCAAGCCGTGCCCAAAATGTGGTCTTGTTGCCGTAGGACCAAGAGCAAGAAAATATTAACAAGAGGAAACTCAATAAACTTTTTCATCACCACTAATTTGTAGTGCTAGCGCAAAGAAAAGTGCTTGCATTATCGAAGCAAGCGATAAAATTGTTTATTCGCAAAAACGTTAGAGCATCGCAAACAATCCTGTCCATGGTCATTAAATATCGTTTATTTTCATGCAAGGTAAATTGTAAAAGGTATTTTTACTTGAAAATTATACCCAATGTGATACGTAATCCAATAATGAGAAAATAAGGAAAATAATAGGAGAAATAAAGATGATCGAATGGATAAAAGTATAGGCTAACAGGTTGCGTGAGGTTATCAATTTTTGGAGTTATCCGTTGGAAAAATATGGGCCTGGTGGGGTGGTTCCGCCAGGCCCATATTTTTGGTGGGCGTTGAGGGATTTGAACCCACGACCTCTTGCTTGTAAGGCAAGCGCTCTCCCACTGAGCTAAACGCCCGCGCCTCTCTTTTTAGAGATTTTCACACAATTATACAACAATCTTTTGCGCTTCTGGTCACAGGCGATGATTACATTGACGCGCCTCTCTTTTCTAACAATTATAGCAGCAATGCCGTCGGACCTGAACCTGGGTATCTAGAGATGTGGTTGGGCTGGTCGTAGCTGGGGATATGAAATCTCGCAATCGAAGCGGCGTGATGGACCGTCTTACCTCAAAATAGATGGGAGGGAATGAAAATGCGATACGAATTGGCGATGGAGCTTTCGCCGCGCGGTGCAGTCAGCCCCTTTCGGCGGAGGCTTTCTCCCTGAAACTCTTGCGGTGAACGGGGCACCTGGCCACGCACAAACCACAGCGCAAACCGCTGGCTCCTGGTATACCCAGCTTGATGTAATATCGAAAGCACGCCGACCTATCCATGACGTCACCTTGGCGGGAAAAGGCGCCAGCGGGACAAGCCTTCACGCAGGCATAACCGCAGAGGTCCGGCTGACAGAGATAGGGTTGGAAAGGCTTTCCCGCAGTGAGTGGGGCGTCGGTCAAGAGAGCCACCAGGCGCACTCGGGGCCCGTATGCGGGAGTGAGCAGCAGATTGTTGAGACCTAGTTCCCCCAAGCCCGCCTCCACCGCCAGGTGGCGGTAGGAGAGGGTATCCCAGAGCAGCCCCTCCACCTTCTCCTTAACTTTGGGAATGCGCAACGCAGGCCTTATTAACTTGAAGCCAATCGGGGAACGCTTCTCCAGGTTCCAGCCGGGCATCTCCTTATAGGGCACCGGTAGCGTTCGGTACCCTTCAGATTGCAGAAAGGATGCTAAATCGAAGAGCGCTTCGTTCAGTCGCTGATTGGCAAGGTGGAAGTTCGCGGTGTATTCCAACCGAGTGGCTGGTAGGCCATCTAAGGGCACGTCCAACATGCGCAAGCCCAGTACGATGATGGACTTGGTTTCCGGCAAGAAGTCGGAGGGGCGATGTCCCTGGGGAGCTTTTTCCTCATAGCTGGTGGCTTCAGCTACCCCGAAGAGGTCCACTCCCGCTCGCCTGCTAAGTTCTTCTTCCACGGTCATTTCCACCAACTCCTTCGCCATCTTTGCGCCACCTATAAAGGGGTCAAGATATACCCAGGCGTCAGCCAGTGACCATCAAATGCCTACCCAACGTCACGCCGCATTTACGTATGCTTGCGGGGATTTATAAGGGCTCTACGGGATAGATGATCTCGGTGCGCAAGTCACTAGGGTCTTTCGCGTCTTCCATCCCCACCAGATAGACCTCCCTGGAGGGCCCCGCCTGCCGGTATCCTTGATCCTTGAACCAGCGGGTGAGAGCTCGATGGGTAGCTTCGATATCGCGGTAAGAACCAGAGTGGACGGCGGAAGCCACCCTTCCCCCTTTAAGGACGTATCCCCTTACCTCTCCCTTGCCCTCAAGCGGCTTTTTAACCGGCACGCAAGCCTCTGTGTCGATGTCCTCTGGACGGTATTCCTGGTCGTGGTATAGGGCGAAGGGAACCCCCGCCGGCTCTTCGCCCGTTTCTTCCAGGTAGGCGAAGATGGCTTGGTAAGCTCGCTTAAGATTTGTTCCCATCTCTTTTAAGGGGGTGCGAAAGCGCAGGCTCAGCACGGGCTGGTCCGGTATAATCCTTATTTCCACGCGTCTCCCCCCTTCCTTAGTCCGCCATCCCGCGCGCGGGAAGCTGGTAGGTTTCAATTTGGCTCCAACGAGCGCCGCGCGAGGCCTCGCTCGCGAGGCTGAATCCTCGCTATCATTATGGAACACGGGCATAGGCGGAAGTCAAATGATTTATTCTTGTCATTTATGGATAGCGCTGGGACTCCTCAACGGTTCCCAATAAATATTACGATCACGCAATATTATTACATAATGTAACTTTTTAAACGAGAAAGGTGCATTGATATGAAGAAGGATCTCGATAACGCAAATATAAATTATTTCTTGTGAAAATATGTCGGGCCTTAAACACAAAGTATTGGAGGGGATAGGTTATGGGGAAAGGGATGGTCCCTTATTGTCCAAACGCTAATACTCGTCCAATTAGCGCCTTGATGGCTCCTTCGCCTAAAAATCCAAATGGAGCTGGTATGTCAATATCCTGTCAATACCCCCTGGACGGTGTGGAACGGGCTTAATGTATATCATTTGTATGGCGGAATGCCATCTGTTATCTTTGAGATGGATGTGGAGATAGAATCTGTCTCCGTTGTGAGTTAAAAAGAAGCTTTTCAAGGAAAGGCGGTTGGAGGAGATGCGGTTTCCCCGTTTCGCGGAGAAGGCTCGGGAGGTGGTGGAGGGGCGTTCCTCCTTGTCCAGTATAGAGGATTATCGTGAGCTGCTCTGCGGCGATTGTCCCTTCTATCATCAGGGGGAGGAAGAGAATCTGGAGTGCGGCTCTTTCCTGCTGCTGAAAAGCTGGCTGGAAAAGGGTGCGTTGGATTTGGAGAAGTTGTTGGATGCCCTGGAGTGAAGGTTACCTGGCCCTTGGCGAGGGCGTTTCGCTAAAGCTTCTGGAAAAGCCCTGCGTCTACAAACTGCTCACCGACGAACTCTATGAGCTTGACGAAAAAGCGCTGGATATCCTCAAACGCTGCGACGGAACCAGGACGGTGGAGGAAGTGGCTCCAGGGGAGGAGTTCCTCAACTATTGCTTGGAGGAAAATATTTTACAGATTATAAATAAAGCCTCCAGACGCCCGGTTCCGATGGGCGAGAACGAGATACCCTCGCTGCGCTACCTCATGGTAGAGGTAACCGAATCCTGTAACCTGAACTGCCTCCACTGCTATCTGGGAGAAAAAGGGGCGCGCCAGCTTTCCTGGGAGACGCTGGAACGGGCGGTTGAGGAGTTCGAGGAGATGGGAGGCCTACGCTTCATCGTCACCGGAGGGGAGCCGCTGCTTTACGCGAGGTTCAATGATCTCAATCGCGCCTTGGAGGGCAGGTCTTTCCGCTCTGTCCTGGTCACCAACGGCACCCTGCTGGGTGAAGTGGATATGGCCAGCCTCCATTTCCGGGAGTTGCAGTTCTCCATCGACGGGCTTGAGCGGGGACATGACTTCTTGCGGGGAGAGGGCACGTTCGCCAAGGCCATGGGAGCGCTGGAGCGGGCGCTGGAGGCGGGTCTGGAGGTTTCCGTGGCTACGGTGATTCACCGGCGCGACCTGGAGGAGCTAGCGGAACTGGGAGAAATCCTCCGCTCAAAAGGTGTCTCTTCATGGACGTTAGAATACCCGGTGGCTATGGGTAATATGGCGGAGCGGCAAGAACTGCTGCCGGAACCGGAGCTCGCGGCCTCCCTCATGGAGTTGGAATGGGGAGAGGGGCCCCATGAGGGTGCGCCGGGATACGCCTGCGGGGCCCATCTGGCTTGCCTGGACCCTTGGGGCAGGTTGCTCAAGTGCGGTTATTATCGGGATATCTCCGGGGGTGATTTGGGGAAAGGATTGCGCCAGGCTTGGGTAGATTTACCCAAGTTGAGGCTGGAATCCGTCTGCCCGGACTGCGAAAGGCTGGAGGAGTGCGGCGGGGGGTGTCGCTTTCGCGCGGAACTGATGACCTATAAAGGCGGTCCCGATCCCATAGCCTGCTTGAGACAGGGAAAACCCTTACGCTAGGAAAGGTCTTGCTGGGAGTGGTATAATTATGCCAGGAAACATTTATCAACACTAAGGAGGTGTTGAGGGATGATCAAGAAGATCGTCAGAAGAAAAGGCGGCACTTGCAAGTGCAATAAGAGCTGCGGCTGAGATTGCTGCCAAAGGAGGGAAGCGAAAAAGCTTCCCTCCTTACATTTTTCGACTTGGTTTCTTTAGCCTACTCAGTTTTGCCCGTCGTGTCGGACGAAAAGTTTCTCGAGTTGTCCAATATTAATCAAGGCGAAGAATTTTGATTCAAGGAAGCAAACTCTGCTCAAGGGAACGCTCTTGCATATTTTTGCCTTTGGCCAATATCCCACGATAGACATTAATACATAATGTAATAATTCCCAAGCGATTATCCTCACCTATCTAGCGCGTTTTAAGAGGTACAACCCGGCATGGGCAAGACTTTACCGCCATATTCCAATCCCGTGCGCCGCTCAATGGGGTCTATCCGGTACGGTCAGGGTTTAAGTTCTAGGTTGGCGTTAAAAGTTCCGCCAATCAAAATCATGAAGCCCGCAATCGCTTCCATCGCGTCCATGGAGATGGTCTAACTGAACATTAAGCGTTCCCGTTATATTCTGATAAAATGTTGGAGTAATCCAATCAATCGTGTGGAAAGGAGCGAGATGGAACCAGGAGATATCATCCAACGCTTCCTCGGGATGTGGAGAGACCCCTTGGGACAGATGAAATCGCTTCGGGAATCGGGAGAACGGCCCGTGGCTTTTTTCTGCAGCTATACCCCGGAGGAGATCATCCATGCCGCCGGGCTTACCCCGGTGCGGCTGATGGGTGCGGAACGCAACATATCCAGCGCCGACGCCCACCTACAGGCTTACTGTTGCTCAGTGGCGCGCACCGATCTTGATTTAGCCCTCGAGGGGGAGCTGGATTTCCTTGAGGGCGCGGTCTTCGTCCAGACCTGCGATACTATGATGCGGCTCTCCGATATCTGGCGAGTCAACACCTCATTTCCCTTCCATGGGGACCTGGTGCTACCCATCCGCATGGGGGAGGAGAAGGCGTTGCCCTTCCTGATAGAGGAGATCAAGTCCTTCAAGAAGAACCTGGAGGAGTTTTTGGGCGAGGAAATCCCGGAGGAAAACATCAGGGAGAGCGTATCCATCTACAACCGCAACCGCCGCCTGCTGGAGGAAGTATACAGAACGCGGAGGGAATTTCCCGGCTCTCTCGATGGGGTGGAGGGTACCGCCTGCGCGGTTGCCGGCTTCTGGATGCGCCGGGAGGAACATAACCGCATGCTGGAGGAGCTACTCGAGAAGCTGAAGGAGATCGAGCGCAAGGATCATTCCGCGACCCCCCTGTTTATCAGCGGTAGCGTCTGCACCACCCCTGACATCTTCGAGCTCGCTCGGGAGCTTGAAGCCGACTTCTTGGACGATGACCTTTGCTGTGGACACCGCTACATCGAGGGGGAGGTGGAGGAAGGCTTAAGCGATTGGGCGGAGGCGTTGGCGAAACGGCTCTGCTTGCGGATCAACTGCCCCGCTAAGCACTCCCTTACCCAGAATCGCGGCGACTATCTGGTGGAGAGGGCGAGAAGATGCGGTGCCCAGGGATTGGTCTTCTTTTTACAAAACTTTTGCGAACCCTACCTTTTCGACCATCCCTGGCTTAAAAGTAAGCTGGGGGAGGAGGGAATCCCCTCCCTGCTCCTGGAAAGCGAGCTGCAGTCCTTCTCCCGGGGGCAGTTAAGAACCAGATTGCAAGCATTTCTGGAGACGTTGAGGGGAGTCTAAGCGGGAGAACGAATGGAACGAGTCGATGGGCAAGAATATATTACATTGTGTAATTAAATAGGGGGGAGGAGAGATGGCTGACCCGGAAAAAGAGAAAAGGGACGCGGAGAAAGAGAGGAGAAAGATAAAGTCCACCGACGCCATGCGGGAATTGATGACCAAATATTATATTGAGGCGAAGACAGCGGCGGACAAAGGAAAGAAGGTGGCGTGGATCACCAGCGGGGGCCCGGTGGAACCCCTCTACTGCTTCGATGTCATCCCGGTTTACCCAGAAAATCATGGAGCCATGTGCGGAGCCTCCCATATGGCGGTCGAGCTTTGCGAGGTGGCGGAGGAGCGGGGTTTTTCCCGGGACATCTGTTCCTATGCCCGCTGTGATTTCGGATCCGCTTATACCCAGGGAGGGCCCATCGGAGGGCTACCCCGGCCCGATTTCCTGATCTGTTGCAACAATATATGTGACACCGTGTTGAAATGGTACGAGGAGCTCTCCCGTTATTTCGACTGTCCTCTCTTTATCTTCGATACCCCCTTCGTGCGAGGAAAGATCAAGGATTACGCGGTGAAGTACGAGATCGACCAGATGTGGGAGTATTTCGCCTTCCTGGAAAAAGAGACGGGGATAGAATTCGACGAGAATAAATTTTTAGAAGTTGCGGCGAAATCCCTGCGCTCCATCCAGCTCTGGCGGGACATCCTGGCATGCTCGGAGCACATCCCCGCCCCCATGACCTGCTTCGACGCATTCATCCATATGGCTCCGGTGGTCACCCTGCGGGGAACCGACGAGGTGATCACCTACTACGAGGGTCTGTTGGCGGAGATGCGCCAGAGGGTGGAGGAGGGGATTACCCCCATCCCGGTGGAGCGCTACCGCTTGCTCTGGGACAACATCCCCATCTGGTATGAGATGCGCAATCTGGGGCGCCTCTTTATGGAGTTAGA
>JACVIX010000154.1 GCA_015711725.1 Candidatus Geothermincola primus
ACCACTCCCTGGGAAGCCCTGCGCAACCTGATGGGGCGAGAGCTCAAGGAGGAATTGGAGGAGGAGGAGATCATCTTCACGGGACACCCCTATGATCGGGATTCCCCCTGAGAATGGGTGATAAAGTAAAAAGTGATACTGAATGTGAAAACAGCGACCCGGGCGGGCCGCTGTTTTCAAGGGTGGGGCGTTGGATTCGGATCTCCAACATCGCTCCTTAATCCTAATATCTCTTTACGGCTTTTTGAACTATACATCGGTAGTAATTTATTCCAAATGGTTGGATTGCTTTTGTCCTTTTAATGTGATTGGCTGGGTGGTGTTTCCGACTGTATTCTTAAGAGTTGCTTTCAGTGAGGATTGGGCAGTCTTCACTGCATGGCTTTGTTTCAAGAGGGGAGGGAAGGAGGAGGAGAGATGAGCATAAAAGTAGGGAAACGCGATAGCACATCGAAAAGCGCACCATGTAATTACTCAACATAATATAGATTATCGGCGTTAGCGATCAACGCCCTTAAACTGCTTTTTAAGCTCGTCGATCACCCTTCTTAGCCATACGACCTCTCTCCTATATATTTCCTCGAGATGTTCGGCCATCAATGACTGCAGCATATCAAGAACGCCCTCGATGTTGTCTGCGAAATCAGCGATGCTCTCGGATCTGGCCTCAAGGAAAAACAGTCTTTTCTCGAGGGCCGTAATCGTTTCCTCAACGGGCAGCGCTTTGTGAAATTCCAGCGGAAGAAAGTAGTCGTGATAAAGCGGAACCTCGCTGCCGAGAAGGCTGAAGACAAGATCGGAGAGGCGCTCTTTCCCGAGGTCGGTCAATTCAAAAGTCCGGCGATCCGGAGTCTTGCTGCCCATGCGCGATGCCGCGGGCTCGATGAACCCTTTGGCATGAAGACGTTCGATTGCTTTATACACGGATATCTCGCTGATATGTGACCACTGAGCGTATCCGCGCGCTCTGAACTCACGGATGATATCATAGCCGTGCCGAGGCTCTTCCGATATCAGACCCAGCACCAGTAGTTCCACCATACTCATCCTCGCCCCTCCATATACTATAATATATAATATTATAAATTATAAACTGAAAGATGAATAAAGATGAATAGGACTTAAAACCCATAGCGTTTCCATCGCTATGTCAAAGAGAGAGCTTACCGTTGGCGATGGATATTATCCTGCTGGCTATCTCCCCTGCCAGCATCTTTAACTCAAATGCGTTGAGATAATGGGTGGCGGAGGCGTCAAAAAGGATGTTGCATGAGGCGGAGAATTCCTCGTCCTCTCCCCAGACAATGATCAAAAGGGGTATGCGAGGAAAGGTCCGGAGGATGATCGCGGCATCGCCTTGCTCAACCGCCTCTCCCCCCAATGACAGGGCGGCCGCTATCATTTCCCCAGGCCCTCTGGCGAAGCGACTTCTTATGCGTTCCTCCACTGTGTCGCTGAAGCTTTTGGAGTAAAACAGCCCATCTGACAGTTCGCGGTAAGGGATCCAGTGATTGGCTATGGGGGTGCCGTCTGCTCGGTCCAAGTAGAGCAAAGTCAGCAGCTTCAAGGTATAGGTGTTCAGAAAATCGGGCATCAAGAACTCAAGCGAAGGGTGCCTCAAGACTATCTCCCATGAAAGAAAGGGTATGATCAGACGCCCCTCTGAGAAAAGCGCCCCCGACTTTTCCGCAAGCTCTTCGGGGTCACCGCCTCGCAGCCTGCGGCTGGGCTCCTCGAAAGGGTCCGGTTTGTCTTTCAAACGACCTTCTCCCGCATCTCCGAGGTGACCTGTGCGCTCAACCCCCGCAATCTTACCGGGAGGAGCTCGCTAAGACACCGAGACCATTCTCTCAATAAATCATCTTCATAAGGCTGCAGTTCACGGTATTTGGGGTGAAGGGTTTCTCTTGGTCGGAATTGCTGCAGGGTTATGCCGGCCCTGCCCCGCAGGAATGAGGCAAGATCAAGAAGGTCCTCCAGCTCAACCAGGCCCGGAACCACCGTGCACCTGAACTCCACTTCTAGCCGTGAATCGAGGAGCAGTTCCATGCTCTCAGCGATACGGTCGAAAGATGTGCCGTTTCCGGTGGCTGATCCGTATTTTCGCGGAGATGTCTTCAGATCCATTGATACCGCGTCCAGCAATCCCTCGCCGATGAGCGAACTCAGCCGTTCAGGCAGGGTACCGTTGGTGTCGAGCTTGATCGCCAACCCCATGCTCCTCAGTGTTCGTAAAAAGCCCTGCAGCTCCCCCCAGAGCGTGGGCTCTCCCCCGGTCACGCAGACACCATCGAGCCAACCGCGCTTACGGAAAAGATGTGAATGAAGGTCTTCCCAGTTCAAGATGGGCAGTTCGGGACTCTCCAGCACAAGTGAGGGATTATGGCAAAACGGGCATCGAAGATTGCAGCCGCCTATAAAGAGCACCGCTGCTAGCTTCCCCGGCCAGTCAAGCATACTGGCGGGGATAAAGCCCCTTATCCCTCCCATAAACGCTCCCTCACCCGTTTCAGTTAAGAAACGACGCTATATCCCGCGGATGCGGCACCTCGCATCTCCAGCCACGTATCTCATTGCCCTGTTCATCGACCACCAGCAGTGAGGGCGTGCATAGTACGCCGTAAAATGCGGCCTCGGCCAGGCCCTCGGCCTCATCGATATCGTATATCTCCACTCTTCCTCCCGATGCTCGCACGGCCTCCTTGGCCGCGGGGCAGCGGGGACAATCCTTGCTGACGAAAAGTTTAAGATACAAGCTGCAGACCCCCTTCCTTCATTCCCTCTAGGTCAGTCCTGACCCTGTCCCTCAATTCACCGAGCTTGCCTCGGTTCCAGGTGGAGATGCGGGAAAAGTAACCGACTATGCGGGTGATGCCGTAAACGTTCTCAGAGCCGCAGAGAGTGCATTTATGATGCAGTCCGCGGATGGTCCTGCGGCAGGAATCGCACACGGTGAACTCAGGGCTGAACGCAATTTGCGAGGCTCGGGTCTGTTGGAAGGTCTTTATGACGAAGTTTCTGATGGAGAGTGGATCCGGTTCGTTTTCCCCCAGCCATATATGGATGATGGCTCCTGCCTCGATCAATGGGTGGAAGCGGCTCTGCATGATCACTCGGTCGATGTAATCGATATCCTCCTCCACGCTGAGGTGCACGCTGTTGGTGTAGTAGAACTCCCCGCTCCGCAGGTCCCCTTTGATGACCTTCGCCGTCTGTTCCGGGAAATACTTGGCGTCGAGCTTGGCCAGGCGGTAGCCGCTTGATTCGGCGGGGGATTCCTCCAGGACCAAGCGTATCCCATGTTCCTTTGATAGCTTCTTGCAGGTGAGGTTCATGTGGGCTATGACCTTAAGGCCGAATTTAAACGCCTTCTCCGACTCGTGCAGCTGCTGGCCCAGATGGAACTGAACCAACTCGTTCAGGCCCAATATGCCGGCAAGATAAGTCAGCCTGTCCAAGCGCAGGTAGTCCTCACCATCCCTCGCCGGACCCAACATGGAGAGCGGACCGGTTATGCCCAGATCAAGCAGGCTTTTTATGAATTCGCGCTTCTGGACATGGGCCTTGGCCACCAGCTCCAGCGCTTTGTCCAACTCGGCGAAAAGGAGCTCGTCTGAGCCGTTGGCCCTATAGGCTATGCGTGGGAGGTTTATGGTTATGTTCTGTAAGGCGGAGAAGCGCATCCTTTCCGGGGTCCTGGTCTCCTCCAAGTCCTTTTCGTCTAGGCGCAGCTTGAGCCGGCAGCACTGAGAAACGGTTATCTCGTCGTCCCGGTCGAAGACGAAATAGGTGATGCCCTGACGCGCCGCCACCAGGCAGGCGAGTTCCAGGAACTCCTCGTGCCCCTCGGCGGTGAAAAAGTCCTCGCTTATGTGCAGGAGAGGTTTGGGGAAGACGAAGGTCTTGCCGGTGGCGTCTCCTTCAAGATAGACCTCGAAAAGCGCCTTCAGGAACATCTGCATCTCTTTCTCGTATTCCGAGTAAGTTTTACCTGTGTATTCTCCGCCCGGTCCGATGGCAGGAGTTTCCCGGAAATGTCTTGGCACGTGCCAGTACAGGTTGAAGTCGGTGAATACCACTTGCGAGCCCCTGGCTCCCGCCAATTGATTGAACTCATATATGAGCATTTGCGCCAGTTGTTTTATCCTGTCGTAGGGTAGCCCCACCAGGAAGGGGGCGAAGAACATGTTAACAGCCTCCCATCCGATGGCCCCGGCATAATAGGACTGCAGAGTGGAGGCCATTTTGACCATGTGGCCGATGAGCACCTCTGGATGCCTGGCCGGTTTGGAGGTGCTGGTGATATTAGGTAGAGAGAGCCCGTATTTCTTTATGTATTCCAGACTATGCCCTCCGCAGTAAGGACGGATGATGAATCCGAGGTCATGAAGGTGCAGGTCCCCTATCATATGAGCGCGGGCGACGTCCTCGGAAAAGACCTTCCGGAGGGCGTAATCTTTAAGAATCGCTTCCGCCAAGGTCAGATTGATGGACTCTGGGTTGTGGGTGGTGTTGCTGTTCTCCTTGTTTGCGTTGAGTATTATCTGTTCTACATCGTACATGGGCAGACCGAGGTGGGAATGCTTCTTGTGGAAGCCACCCTGCCCCCTTTTCAGCAGCTCAAGGTCCACCAACTCGCGTATTATAGAGGTGGTGACGGTGTTCATGCCGCTGGAAATTATAGTGTTCTCCACCTGATCGGCTATTTCGCTGGCCATGGTCCGATCCATGCCGGTCTCCAGGATCAAGGAATCGACGATCTTTCCTTTGTCCCAGATGTTTATCTCCTCTTTTGAGGAGGTGCTAACGAGAAGGGCTATATCAGTTGTATCATAGGCCTCTTCCCTCCTCCTCAGAACTTTGATGCCGCCATTTCCTACAACATCATTTCTTTTCATTCGTACCCCCCATTCCTTCTCTTTTCATCAATTCTCCAAGCTCCTGCTGGAACTGGGAGGCATCCCTGAACTCTTTATAGACGGAGGCGAATCTCAGGTAGGCCACCTCATCCAGCTCCTTGAGTCTCCTTAAGACGATCTTACCGATGACCGACGACGCTATCTCCCTCTCTCCCATCGACCGCAGCTCCCCCTCTATCTGGTCGATGAGCTCCTGAACCGCCTGTTTCTCAAAAGGCCTCTTCTCCAACGCCTTTCGGATGCCCGCTGCAAGCTTCTCCCTGTCGTACGGCTCTTTTTCGCCGCTTCTCTTAATCACTATTGCCGGGATGTTTTCGTATCGTTCGAAAGTTGTGAACCTGTTCCCGCAAGATTTACATTCTCTTCTTCGCCTGATTGAAATCCCGCCCTCACTCTCTCTTGAGTCTATCACCTTGCTGTCGCCCTTCCCGCAGAAAGGACATCTCAAAGCCATCACCTTCCCATGTTCTCCATTAAGAGCCACCACATTTTGTGTTTTATAAACTAATGATAATACAATATCTTGTAATGTCAAGGCATTGAGCCACTTTTTTCTTCAGAAAATCAAAAAAATCTTTAGACTCTATATAAATGGTTTACCTTTTGCTGGAATCAAAGTCCGGTTTTTATCTCATAATCCATTATTTAGGGTAAATCTGCATAATCGATTGAAACATCAATAAGCCTCATATCCAGCGAATACATCAAGTGGTCCTTTTCGACTTCAATATTAAGTAAAAAGTGATCTTCTTTTCTTAGTGTTAAAATAAAGTTTATATAAATGGATTATTCTTTTCTTCCGCATGACCTATAAAAAAATGCAACAATAAAGGAAAGGCAGAGGTCTTTATCTATCGACCGATCACAAGGGAACTTAGAGGCGAGGCGATTTACGGCCAAACCGGCACTCAGGATCCGTATTGCAAACCACACAACCGCTCTGTCCCGATTCTTGAGATGAGGTGGAGAATGGATTGGTTTGTAGTCACATTAGTTGGGCTAGGGAGGCGGGAATCATAGAAATCGAGATATAAATCTTTAAAGAATATGGATATCACGGGCGCCTAGGGAATGTACGCCGCACAGGCGCAACAGGAATTGAATGCCTACGTTAAATGGCTACAGGACAACCTCGATGAGGTAGAGGGCTACGGATGCAGCGCCGCGTATCCCGGAGAACAGGGGCGATCCCGAAAAGGCTGCTCGACAGACGTTCGCGGGATACTGGAACAAGCTGTCGGCAGAATGCGCGGAAGCCGAGAGGTTAATGGGCAAAGCCGAGAAGCGATGAGAGCGTAAATGCCGGCACATCTCACGCCAGAAGAAAACGGCGGTGACCCTGATCGATTGAAGGTTCATCTCAGCGGAAAGAGATGCGGGCCGCCGGATTGCGGGTCCCCCAGGCTTTAAGCGCTCCTCGTCCCCATGCCTGCAGGCCGCCTCCCGCATCAAGGCAACCTTCTCGCTGACTTCCGATGGCAGTTTTCAGGGGCGGCAAGACGCGAGAGGGCCGGGATGCCCGGGATCCATGCGCATATGAGTCATTGAAAGATGATAGAGCATCAAGACCTTGGAGTAATCGGTCGTTGGGGAAACACCTGTCCCCCATGAAACGCTACGCATGATCAAGGTCTAAGGTATTGGCAGTATCTCTTGAGCTTATCCTCAACGGAAGCTTTCTAAGCGTATCCGTTGCCTTTTCGGAGGATCCCCTGTGCCTTCGATGCGAGGGCCTCAACTGTCGGTCGGGCTGGAGACCACCGCGTTCAGGTCTTCTATGAGCTTTTCTACATCGATACCGTGGGCGAGTGCCCCCTGCTCTATGTTCTCGTATCTAGCCACCGAGCATCCGATGCAGTGAAGCCCGTGCTCCAGAAACACCCTTATGGTCTCGGGATTGTTTTGCACGACCTCTTGTATGGTCATGTCCTTGGTTATCATCATATTGCCTCCTTCTTAAAACCTTGCCTTTATGTCATTTTCAGAGGATAGCGGTCATGGGGCCTTGTCGTCAATGTCATTATTCAAGGACCCCGCATCCATCCCGTATTTTTGCAGGAGGCCCTGGAAGTCTCGCCTGTATAATATCTTGCACTTAATCTGAGGATATAGCTCTCGCAGATGCCTTATCTTCCTGTTTTTCTTGGTGACGAGCTTCTGGTTCATGGTGGTTATCTCTATATAAAGGTCATAATCAGGAAGGTAGAAGTCGGGGGTGAACTTCTGGACGGGTTTCCCATATTTATCCCAAGCTATATCAAAGGAGCGGGGTTCATACAGCCATCTGATGCGGTAGAAATCAAGGATGCGAGCGAATTCCTGCTCGCTTCGGTGGGCAAACCTGACCTGATTCCACCTCTTGAATCCGCATTCATCGTCTCCCATCGAAGCTCGGCCGCCTGGCTGAAGCCGCTTCACCTCCCTCAGTCATTTTTTTCCTCTGGACATCTCCTCCAATTTGGCCAGCTGATCGACAGTCCCGATGGCGATAAGCGAGTCCCCTGCTTCTAGCCTCAAGTCTTTGGGGGGCTTGGTATTGAACCCACCCCCTTTTTTCTTTACCG
>JACVIX010000155.1 GCA_015711725.1 Candidatus Geothermincola primus
TCTCCCTGGTGCTGGTGTAGTAGAACCCCTTATCGGAGAAGAGGCGTAGCGCGGCTTCTTTTATCGCTTGCTCGCTGTTCCTAGCTGGGATTATTTCCTGTGCCACCATCCACCTCCTAAATAGACCGGGCGCCCAGTCTTATAATAAGTATAAATGTCTTCTCTCTTCTGTCAAGCATCAAATTTTTTCACGCTGCTTCAAATTCAAAACAATTTCAGGTTTATTTAATGAGCCACTCTCTTCTGACAAGCATCAAACTTAAAATTGTTTAATTTTTAATGATTTTCTCTCTTCTTTTTCTACCTTCTCAGACGTTTCTTCGACCCATAGATCAAAGATAAAATTCAAAACGCATTTTCTTATGTTCACACAAAGTGCCTTACTTAATTCGAGTGTGGCGCTTTCCTTTGAGATAGTGAAATAATTCTAGAGAAAGGAGCGCTCCCGTACGCATGCGTAACAGATTGAGGCCGAAGAAGAAGCTCTCGTGCCTGTCGGAAAAGAGGAGTAAGGCCTTGGACGGAGATAGAGGAACTGAAGCATTGCCGGAAGCTTAAGCTCTCGGGAGACGCAGAGTTCCTCTCTTGGAAGGTATCAGGTAGAAGCAAAGGGATATAGGTCGAGAGAGGGGAAGCTATGCGCTTCCGGAATATACGCGGCGGAAAGAGGGAGACACTCTCCTTTTCGTATGGCTAACTCGGAGAGCCTCTCCTCCTGGAAGGGGTTTCTGGCCTATATCAAGTCTAAGCGCATATCCGGAAGTAAAATAAAGCCTATCATATCCGACGTAAACCCGTCGCTGCTCAAGGCTATCAACGAGATCTACCCCTTCTGCAAGTTGCGGCTTGATTGTCCCTGAGGATGCGTAACTTGGCGGCGAAGCTCAGGTGTCACCTTCAAGGGGCCGGCAAAAGCCAAGGCAGGGCCCCCATTGGCTTTCCCCAAGCCAAAGGAGGCTCTCTGGCGGCTCGATGCCTGGAGGAAAAGTTGGATGGTGGGGGAGGAGCGCGCGGCAAGATGCCTGAAAGAAAAGCCTATATAAATGCCTTCACTATTACGAATTACCCGATGAGAGATAGAAGTAGAAAAAATGCGAAAATGGCTGGGGGAGGACGCAATCCGCACCATCACCATTCCCTCAAGGAGATATGGAAGAAGATAAGTGCCGCCAACATCTTGGAGAGAGTGTTCCTCAAGATTATACGAAGGACCGACCCCATGGGACTATTCCCCAACGCTAAATCGTCAAAACGCGTCCTCTGAGGGATAACCGATCGCGAAAGCGAGAACTCGATGGGAAGCCGCCTTTAAGAAATTTGAGCGGGAACATTGACATGGCCTAATGTCGCGAAGATATTCGAATTATTCTCACTTTACACTCGGAATACCTCATTATCACGAAAGCCATGAACGCGACACCAAAGCACGCAAAAGTCCAACAGCGGCTAAAAGCCACGGGAAAGCTCAGCCTTGATAACGCGGGTAAATAAACTTACAACAATCATCGCTAAATCCTTGAAGTAAAAAACGACCTTTAAAAAGTACCGCCTTTATGGTTGAATGGTAAGATAACGAAAGCGGTAAACGCGCGTATAAATATATTCTGGCTTTTTTATGTCCGTAATTTTGTAGGAAATTTTCAGCCGCTTTAAAGATAGGGGTGTAAAATGAACGAGGAAACCTCCTTAGGAAGCATGCCTCTCTTCTCTTGGACGGAGAAAACGCACCATTTCGAAGACGGGACTCACATGCTACAGCTCTTTTCCAACATCTGCATGGTGGAAACCTCAGAGGGAGTAGCGCTTTTCGACGTCGGGCTGCCCTTTCATGGTGACCAGATAGTAAAAGAGCTACGGGAATTTACCGACAATCCGGTACTTTACATCATCTACGGACATGGGCACGCCGACCACGCCTTCGGCACGGAAGCTATTTTGGAAGACGCCCGTGAGCGGAATCACCCACGCCCAAAAATCGTGGCTCATAAAAATCTGCCGCGCCGCTTCGATCGTTATCAAAGGATGCTGCCATATCACGAGCGCATCAATCGCATTCAGTTCGGAATCCCTGAAAACATCCCCGCTTTTCCATGGAATTATATCTATCCCGACGAGGTGTTCGATGATAGGCTAGTAATCCCTCTAGGCGAGATAACCCTGGAGCTCCATCACGCCCGTGGCGAGACAGACGATCACGTCTGGATGTGGATACCCGAGCGGAAAACGGTCTGCGTGTCAGATTTATGGGTTTGGTCCTGTCCCAACGTAGGAAATCCTTTTAAGGTGCAACGCTACGCTTTGGAATGGGCGGAAGCGCTGGAGGAGATCATCGCCTTAAGCCCCTCCCTAATGCTGCCAGGCCACGGTTCGCCGCTAGAGGGTTCGGAAAAGATTCATGAAGCCTGCTCCACGGTGGCGCGCGCACTGCGCCACCTGGACGATCAGGTGGTAGATATGCTCAACCAAGGGATGTGGCAAGAGGAAATTCTCCATTCCTTCCAGTGGCCTGAAGAGTTCGCCTCCAGCCCTTATCTCGCCCCCATTTACGGACATCCTTATTTCGTGGTACAAGCCTTGCTGCGCCAGTACCACGGCTGGTATGACGGTAACCCCTCTCATCTATTCCCGGCTCCATCCGCTGAGATTGCTTCCGCGGTCCTTGAGCTTGCGGGAGGAGCCCAACGGATCCTGAAAAAGGCGATGGAAGCGGAGAAAAATGGCGAATATAAGCTGGCGCTGCACTTGCTGGATTTTGCCTTGGACGGAGACACTCAGCATCGCGAGGACGCGCTGCGCTTGAAGGTCTCCATACTTGAGAAGTTGGCTGAGAAGGAGAGAAGCCTTATCGCCAGGAACATCTACCTGGGAGGCATAAGGGAGATATCCAAGCAACTAGAGCAGTAAAAGAGGGGAAGCGAGAACAGAAGTCATAATGCAAGTTTTCACCATCACGCTGGCGGTCTTCGCGATATGCTTCGTCTTCTCCATGATGGGGGCAGGTGGTTCCCAGATTCTGATTCCCCTACTCTACTGGCTGGGGCTGGATTTCAAGACCGGTGCCATTCCTCTGGGCTTGCTTACATCGGCGCTTACCTGCTTCTCGGCGGGCGCCCTTTACTTCCGACGCGGTCTGGTCAGCATGGCTATGGCGTGGCCATTCGCGCTGGCGGTGCTTGCTGGTAGCCCCCTGGGAGCTCTTCTGGCGCGTCCCACCTCTTCAGCCACTCTCATGATTGTTTTCGCAGCGGTCAATATACTAGTAGGACTATTGGTGCTCAGGGGGCGAGGAATGGCGGCGGGCGAACTTTCTCGCCAACAGGAATTCGTCATAGCGTTGATAGTGGGTCTCGGCATAGGTTTCACCATCGGTTTCGTCGCTCGGGATGGAGGTCCTTTCACCATGGCGATATTGGTAATTATGGGGATGGACGCCAAAAAAGCGGCGGGCACTGCTCTAATCATCGTAGCCGCGGGATGCCTGGTGGCCTTTCTGGTGCATGCATGGGATATGGCTCTGAGTTGGCACATGCTGTTGGCGAGCGCCTTAGCCAGCCTGGCGGGCTCGCAACTGGGAGCCCGCTTTATGAGCGCTCGCCTTGAATCGCGCGCCATACGTCTGCTTTTTACCGGTGTAATGATTGTTACCGGCGTGGTAATTCTGGTCCAAGCGCTCTAAATCACTAAACTGATTATGAAACATACTATCGGAATTTCAGTATATAAATGATTGGGAAGCGTTAATTCTGATCCTTGCGCTCTAAATCGCTCATCCCGCACAAAGCCAGTCTCTATCAATCTAATTAAAAATCTTTATCCCTCCCTTTGGCAGCGAGAAGCCTGGGATCGTAAAAGAGACGCTTACCCCACAAAGATTCTACCCCATTGATTAAAAGATGATTACTTAAATTTACATTCAGTAAAATATTTTCTTTCGTCCAAGCGCGCATAGGTGAACAGTATAAATCTTGACTTAGTTCCCACCACGTAAACGCGTTTCCGGCGATAAAACCTTTCACGGAATATAGGTCCTAGCCAACTTGGTGTAACCTAAAAGGACTTGATGAGCGTGCCGGTTCCATCTCGCTGTTATATGGACACAGTGTTGGTAGCCGTTACCAGAGTGGTGAGGATATCGTACATGTTGCTCACCGTCCCCACGCCCACCTTCTCCTTGATCCTGAAATAGTCCAGGCAGGTTCCGCAAACCAGGATTTCCACTCCGAGGTCCTCGAGCCGGCGCAGCGTGGGCACGGTATCCGCTCCTTCCTCCGCCAACAGTACCCCGCGATTGAAGAGTACGAGCCTCCAAGGAAGCTTATCGCTCTCCGTCAGGGTGTTGAGAAAGGCTTTGATCAGAATGGTGCCCAGCTCCCTTTCCCCACGACCCATGACATCCTCGGACAACACCACTACCGCCCTTTCCCCAGTTTCGCCGAAAGTCTCGCAAACCTGTGATTCCTCCGCGCCTGGAGAATAGGAAATCGAGATTCGGAAGTCTCCTTCCTCCTCCTGCACTTCCACCTGGCAACCCTGGGAGGAGGCGAAGCGGGATACATTGTCCCGGGCGGTGGGGTTGTCTACCAATATCACTATCTCCCTAGCCCCTTTCTTAAGAGCGTCCCTGGTCTTCACCACCGGCGCGGGGCAAGCCAATCCTCTCGCGTCAATCTCTTCCACTACAAAACACCTCCAATAATCCGTTATGCTATTCACTATTCGTCTGCACTATCCACCATTATTCCTATTTTCGCATATGCTACCCACCCGCTAAACGCTTTCTTCAAAGGGAAAGGGGGACTGCGGATCAGCTTTTCTATCTCACAAGCCCTTGGAGGGGAGCGGTGGGAGTCGAACCCACTCCGTCCTGCTTAGGGACAGCCAACGGGTTTGCAGCCCGCGGGAGATCCACATCTCGCGCTCCCCCTGGACAATATGATAATTTATATTTATGATATTTATCAATAATATTTATTATTCTTGTTATTCGCGAAAGGGGGGACAGTATGGAAAAAGTAAAGAGCTTCTTTAAGACTAACTATTTGGTAATTCTGGCAGGTCTTTTGATTGGGGTACTGGCTTCACTCTTGCAGAAGCTAGGCAACCCTAAAAATATGGGCATATGCGTAGCATGCTTCGAGCGGGATATCGCTGGAGCCCTAGGATTGCACCGAGCCGCCGTGGTGCAATACATTCGACCGGAGATAATCGGCTTCGTCTTCGGGGCTATGGTCGCCGCCTTCATCTTCAAGGAATTTCGACCTCGCTTGGGATCCGCGCCGATAATCCGCTTCATTCTGGGCTTCTTCGCCATGGTGGGCGCCCTAGCATTTCTGGGTTGCCCCTGGCGCGCTCTTCTGAGGCTGGCCGGAGGTGACGGAAACGCCATTCTGGGACTGCTTGGACTGGCCGCGGGAGTGGGCATTGGAGTAATCTTCATACGCAACGGTTATAACCTGGGCCGCAATCGCAAGACCCATCCGGCTGCGGCTTCGGTTCTTCCACTGATCATGCTGGGGTTACTACTGCTGCTCATCATCAAGCCGGTTTTGAGTTCAGGAGCGGTCTTCTTCAGCAGCGAGGGTCCAGGTTCCCAGCACGCTAACTACTTAGCGGCTTTGGGTATCGCCATGGCGATTGGTTTCGCCGCCCAGCGTACCCGGTTCTGCACCATGGGAGCAATCCGGGACGTCATCCTGATGAAGGATTTTCATTTGATGAGCGGGGTCATAGCTCTGCTTGCGGGAGCGTTCGTCATGAACCTAATCTTGGGCCAAGCTCACTGGGGATTCTCCGCGCAACCTATAGCCCATACCAACCAACTGCTCAATTTCGGTGGCATGCTCCTGGCAGGCCTCGCTTTCGCTCTCGCCGGTGGATGTCCTGGACGCCAGCTCTTTCTCTCCGGTGAGGGAGATGGGGACGCAGCAATATTCGTGATCGGAATGATCGTGGGGGCGGCATTCGCTCATAACTTCACCACCGCTGGGACTCCTTGGCCCAACAATCCAACTAATTGGGGTTGGAGCACAGCCGCAATAATCGTGGGCTTGATCTTCTGCACAGTGATAGGGCTGACCATGCGCAAAGCGGTGGATTAATCTACTGGAGGTAGGTGGAGATGACCAAGAGGATAGACTGCACAGGACTCTCCTGCCCTTTGCCGGTGGTGGAAACCCGCAAAGCTTTAAAAGATTTGAAAAGCGGGCAGTCGCTGGAGGTGGTGGTGGACACCGGCACTTCCAAAGAGAACGTCACGCGATTAGCTAAAAGCGAGGGGTTTGAGGTGAGCGCGCCGGTGCAGGATGGTGATCAGTTTATAATTACTATAACCAAGCCTTAATCGAAACTGAAAAATGCATTAATGAGTGAGGACTACATCCGTAACTTGATAAAATTATACACTTTTAATAATTGAAAAAAAGCATCGAAATATTAATGACGTCTGGGCTCACTAACATTATGCGTTACATGTCAGCTCCAGGCGAAAACATTTATAATTAGCTTCACGTAAATTACAATCAAGTAGATAGACAAAAAGATAGTTAAATGACCCAAACTCATTATGGCCTTCAGAGACGATTAAGGTTTATGGTTAGCAACATGGGGTGGGAAAGATCACAAAGCGAGAGAGCTGTCGTATATCTGGATAATGCCGCCACCTCATGGCCCAAGCCAGAAGTGGTAATCCAAGCTATGATTCACTTTCAGGAGGAAGTGGGGGCTAATCCTGGCCGCTCCGGACACAGGCTCTCGGTCGAGGCCGGGCGCATCGTCAATGAAGCAAGGGAAAGCGTCGCCACTCTTTTCAAAGCCGGAGATCCACTGCGAGTGGTTTTCACCTCCAATGCCACTGAGGCCATCAACCTGGCGCTGCACGGATGTCTTAAGCCCGGAGATCATGTGGTTACCGGAAGCATGGAGCATAATTCAGTGATGCGTCCCTTACGCCACTTGCAACAAAATGGAGTGGATGTCTCTGTGGTTCCATTTTCCAGAGAAGGACGGTTGGACGCGGATGACTTTCTCCGTGCTATGCGGTCTAACACCGCCATGGTAGTGCTCAACCACGCCTCCAACGTGACCGGAAATTTGGCTCCCATTCGAGAGGTGGGAGAGATAGTTCGCCAACGAGACGCCCTCTTCCTGGTTGACGCAGCTCAAACTGCTGGCTGCGTTCCTCTGGATATGGAAGGATGTTACATCGACCTCCTCGCCTTCACCGGGCATAAGAGCATGATGGGACCGCAGGGGACCGGTGGTTTGGTTATCGGTGAACGGGTAAAATTAGAGTCTTTCGTGCCACTGAAAAGAGGAGGTACCGGCAGCCGTTCCGAGTCGGACATTCATCCTAACTTCCTGCCAGACATGTTAGAGAG
>JACVIX010000156.1 GCA_015711725.1 Candidatus Geothermincola primus
AACGTACCACTGATTAAGTCGTCCATTGATAGGGGCGAGATACCGCGACAAGACGAATTTAAGCCCTTGCCAGCGGGATGGAATAATCTTCTTTGCTTGGATATAGCGCAGACTCCAGGGAAGTTCGCAAGTCTCTCATGAGAATGAGTTAGGGCGCCTGAGGATGAGTTATTATGTCGCACCCCTAAGGGCTTTGGATATAGGGGTATAGTTGTGCATGATATATCCACGGCCGCGCTTGAGCTTTTACAAAGGGAAAATTTTGCAGCGAAAACGCGTTTGGAATAGGGGATACTTTGGTGATATCGTTTAAAAACTGCATAATGTAAATTATTATGTTAATAGATTAGGAATCATTCGGTCGTATGCCTCGCGCTCTTTCCACCGCTTATTATAGGAGGAGTATTTTTAATCAATGTAATATCTAAAATTCTCAAGGGGAGGACTGTGAGTACCAGGAAATACAAACTTTCGTCTCCGTTCACACCCCCACTTGCAGGAGGAAATCGGGGAAAACACAAATGCTTCTTCATTATTTCGACTCTAGGTTGGCGCGGTAAAAGTCATCCAGGCGGGGCAGCTCCAAATCCAGAACAGTGGTGTTATCTATCCTAATCACGCACCTGCGTAGCTGGAAATCCAGCACATGCCCTCCTGCCTTGCGGTCCGAGGTAATGAAGTGAAAATGATAACCAGGGACATCGATCTCGCCGGTATATGTGGGGCTCCAGAAACCCACCAGGGTCCCGCTCACGTTGCGCAGCTCAAAGACGCTCTGCGACTTAAGGGCCGCCTCCAGGGCGGGGTAGGGCTTCTCCTGCTTGGGCACGCTCCTTGTCTTCACATACTCGAAATCTCCATCCACGCGAATAGCATAGAAGATGTTTCTGGAGAGCAGGAGATTGTCCAGGAAACTAGTGAGCCTGGAGTAAGTGAAAGAATCCGAGGGACTCGTCTCCAAGTCGTTGTCGAAAAAGGTGATCATGGCGAAAGGTGATTTGGCTTCGTCTTCGATGTGATTGACGGTCCCATCCGATTTAACCTGATAAAAGCCACCATCCAGCGCCACCATCTCCCCATCCAGACCTTCCAAGGTTCCTAGGCCGAAATCCCCTTGTTTTTTTAAAAAAGCGAAATTGATCTCCGCGCCGAAGATACCTCTGGATAAGGCTCCGTAGGTGGAGACTTGGTAAATAACGTCCCGGTTAACCTCAGGAGAGGCCACCTGGGGATTGCTTCCGCAACCAGCCAAAAACAAGAGGCAAACTAGAAATATCAACAATAAAGATGATTCATTTTTCATTTTTCGTTCTTCTTCCTCCCGCCATCCCAACAGAGACCGCGAAAGCGGATATTAATTACGATTAATATTATCATTTAAACGAATATATATTAATAAATTCTAAGAAATCGCGCTTGTCGCGAAGAATTGAAAGACTTAACAGCTGGATAATTTCCTTAAAAACGCTCTCACTCTTTCTTAGCTCACCACTTAGAAATGTTCGGCGGTTTATCGTCGTGTTTTGTATTCTCGCGTCTTAGGAATGTTTGAAGGTTTATGATCATGTTCGATTAATCATATCAAACGCAGCTATGCAAACATTCTCGATTGGAAGCATTTCCCGTAGAGGATAAGTGTCCGATTTCTTAGAAGAGGCGATAAGGAGAAGCTGACGCCGTTTGCACCGGAAAAGAAGAGAGCTATATTCTCCTAGGTTTGCTGACCTGTTTCCCCTCGAGGCGAGCACTCTGATGGCGTTCAAGGTAAAGTATGGCGCGTCGTGAAGACATTTTGGTAGCCAAACTGACAAGGGGGTCGCATTTAATAAATTTTCTCTCTGACAAATCATAATTTATGCCGCGTCGGCGATTATTCATAATTTAATATCCTGTAATATCCTGAGAGCCTCGCTGTTTTGTTGCGGTTCCATGAAAGCGTAGCTTCAGGGAACGGGAAAATGGCGAACAATTCCGTGTTTTCACCCTTCGGTAAGCGCTTTTTACCTCGCTAGGGTGATTGAGATGTCTATTTTCAGATACGAAAATGAGGTAGAAAGGAGGTGCTGCTATTGAGAAAGAAAAAGGTGCTTGTGGTTGACGATGATCCTTATTTAGTAAATATCTTAACCCTGAATCTTCTTGGCGAAGGTTTCGAGGTTTTGACCGCTTTTGACGGGGTGTCGGCGATTATCCGAGCGCACAAGGAAAAACCTGACCTTATTCTATTGGATATCATGATGCCCGCCGGAGACGGTTTTAGTGTGGCGGAGGCCCTAAAAACATCGAGGGTCACGGAGTCCATCCCCATCGTCTTTGTGAGCGCCCTTCCCAAGAAAGATATGGAGGAGAGGGCTAAAGCGGTGGGAGCGATTCACTATTTCGCCAAGCCCTTTAACGTGCATCTACTCACCGATTACATCAAATCAAGCCTTCGCATGGAAGAAGCTAGAACCCTTATAGAAGAGGCTCAGGCGGTTTAGGAAAGGGGCGACTTCCCTCGGTCGCCCAATTTTCAACCTCGATTTAAGCCCTCTCTTCTTATTTAATCGTTTTCGAGAAGCCTCTCTTGATATGATATTGCCTTATTTTCCTTTGAATTCCGGTTTTCTCTTTTGGAGAAAGGCGGTGATGCCCTCCATCACATCCGCGGTGCTAACCGCGATCCCCTGTAGTGCGGCCTCCCGATCTAATGCGGTCAAGAGGTCGGATTCGAATGAATGGTTGAGCATATTCTTGATCATGCCCAGGGCTCGGGTGGGACCTTGGGCCAGCTGCTGAGCCAATTCCATCGCCTCTTCCATCAGCTGGTGGTGGGGAACCACGCGTGTGACGATGCCCAGTTCCCGCGCTCTCTCCGCCTCCAGAGCCTCACCGCTGAACATCAATTCCTTGGTCCGATTGAGTCCGATGATGCGCGGGAGGAAGTAGGTGCCGCCCGCGTCCGCCACCAGCCCTCTCTTCACGAAGATCTGAATGAACCGAGCTTTCTCGGAGGCGATGAGCAGGTCGCAAGAGAAAGCAAGGTTGCAACCGGCTCCCGCCGCCACCCCGTTAATGGCGCCGATAACCGGTTTCTCTAAGGAGTAGATACCCTGGCACATACGGGCATAAGCGGAGGCGGTTAACCTCATCCCTACCGGGGTATGTGTATCCTCCCGCTGCCCCGTTCCGGTAAGGTCCGCCCCGGATGAGAAAGCGTCTCCCGCACCGGTGATGATCACCGCGCGTACCTCGTCGTCGAACTGAAGATCCTGCAAGTGGCTTCCTAATTCTAAAACCATTTTCATGGTAAGGGCGTTGAGCAGGTCAGGGCGATTCAGGGTGATTATTTCCACTGCACCGTCGCGTTTATAAATCAAATCTTCCATGCCGCCTCCTTCTTTCGTGATGCTACCTCGCGAGATCATCCATTCCCCTTTGGCAGTGAGTCTCGGGGCGAGCGTAGCAATTCCTCCTCACTTATCTATGTAACCTCCCTTGCCAAACCAGATGGCTATCCTGGAGGCTATCATATACTCTTCGAGAGATCCTTTACTCGGAAAGAAGAGAATCGATTTCTCCTTTACAAATTATCGCGTTCTCAGTTTAGCCATTCTCGGCGAGGTAGTTCTCTCGCAAAGAGATTTACCAATCATGAATCACCTTCGGCAGACAAAGTATCTGGCCAAAGCACCAGGCATTAATATTCTACAATGCTTTCGGCTGGTATAAAAATGGTAGCCGCTCTTTTAATATTTACGATAGGTAGATATAACTGGAATGCCGCTTTAATTGGAATGGAGATATTGTACAACAAGGGTTTATTGGGGAAAGGTCAGGGCATATATGGAATCGGCAAGCTCGATGATTTCATCCGCCGCTTCCACATTTCGCGCCCATCTCTGGGGAATGATGCTCAAGCCGTTATAAGCGCCGCTGATGGATCCTGCCACCGCCGCGGTGGTGTCGGTGTCGTAACCTCCCCCCACCGCGGAGATCAAAGTCTCCTCAAAGTCTTCAGGGGTTCTTAAAAAGCAGAAGAGAGCGCTGGCCACCGTTTCCACCACGTAGCCGCTGGTGCCCAGCCGGAGCAGCGCCTCGGTGGTGGATATATCCTGGCGCAGCAAAGATTTTGCGATCTGTAAATTTTCAGCCACCTTGCAGGGGCCAATGTATTCGATTATCTCATCGATCAGGCTGGTGGTATTCAGGGCGCCCCTAACTGCCAGAGCGATTGCATAGCACACCGCTCGGCTGCCCGCCACCGCCTCTTGGTTGTTATGGGTGATGATGGACGCCACCTCCGCGTCCCGGTGAAGCTTTTCCAAATCCCTACAGTCTATCAGCGCCACCGGGGCGATGCGCATCACCGTACCGTTGCCCGCCGCCATCTCCCCGGTTTCACCGCTCTCCCCGGGTGGCACTCCTTGAAGTAGCCTCTTGAGGGAGGAGTAAGTAGAGTTTCCCATCCCTCTCCAATCCCCGGATTTGAACCATTCCATGAATTTGAAGGAGATATCATCCGGATCCACACCGCCGGTCTCCACTATGCTGCGGGCATGACAGAGCATCATCTTGGTGTCGTCGGTCCATTGCCCAGCTCTTAAGTTTCTCCAGGGCGCGTCAAGGAAATCGGTTACGCGCCCTAGGTGGGCAGTGATGGTGGAGACTCGCGCTCCTTCAACTGGCATTCCCAGGGCGTCGCCAATAGCCAGTCCTAGCAGGCTTC
Organism: Candidatus Geothermincola primus; assembly: GCA_015711725.1. Taxonomy (GTDB): domain Bacteria; phylum Actinomycetota; class Geothermincolia; order Geothermincolales; family Geothermincolaceae; genus Geothermincola; species Geothermincola primus. The sequence continues at coordinate 4,709 of JACVIX010000156.1, forward strand.
CCCTGAAGCGGTCCCTCACCTCTTCGTTCATTCACCTTTCCCCTCTCAAACGCACCGATTACCATAGAATTCTTTATACGGGGCGCCCCTGTTTCTCAAGCGGCTAGACCACGCACGTCTTCGCGTTTACATGGCATTCGCGTGGTACCCGGAACGCGGGGTGCCCGGCGACCCGATCGGTTAGACAATCGTTAGCCTCAAGCAAATTATCGCATATTTTAAGATATTGCGTTATATTAAAAACATGCTGTGAAAGGTGGGATTTATGCCTGGAGACGACGTTCAGCCCCCCTGGGATATAAATACAGGGGTAACCATCGGGACTGGCCTTACCCTGGGCAACCGGGAGGTTCGACTCTTCGAATTCGCCGGCGACAATTACGAGATGGGATATCAGCAGGGCATGCAGCTCAGGGAGACGCTGTCGCTTATGGCTTCACGGCTGGGAAATTTTTCTTCCCTTCAGGCGAATAAGTCTCCCTTAATCCCATCGAGGCTCTATCTCTATCTGGCGGCCCGCCGGGCGGTTAACGAGTATCTTCCCGATGTTTTCAACTATTATCCCCGTCAGCACAAGCGCATAGAGGGCTTAGCCAAAGGGGCGCAGCTGGAACTCTCTTTCTTCATGCTAATGATGACCGCAGAGCTGATGGTCACTCAAGTAAATTATCGGCTGGGAGCCTGCACCGCTGCGGGGATTGCGGCGGAAAGATGCTCTCTGGGAGAGCCGGTGATCATCAAGAATTACGACTTCCCTGAGGAATTCCAACCTTTTTTCATCACCAGACATTCCCAACCCTTGGAGGGTTATGCCAGTCTGGAGGTGAGCATGGCTGCCCTTGCCGGTTGTCACGATGGGATAAACCAACATGGCCTGGTGGTCAGTTACAACTACGCTTATGGCACTGATCTTCCCAAGTTCATGGTGCCGGTCTCGTTGGTGGTACAGGAGATCCTTGAGAATTGCGCCACTGTGGAGGAAGCGGTGGAGTTCGCGGTAGAGTCCAAACGAGCAGGGGGGGCTATTCTGCTACTAGGGGATACCCAGGGGAAGTTGGCCTCGGTGGAGCTATCCCCCAACTTCAGTGGGGTAAGGAAACCTGAGAACGGGGTGCTGGTGAACACCAACAACTATATAAGCAGTGACATGGTTCCGTATGACATCCCCTCCAACGCTTACTACAGCGGCCGCGCGGCGCGAAGCCTTCGGGGGGTGCGGGTTCACGAGTCCAGCGAGCTCAGGTACAGCCGCGCTATGCAGCTTCTCGACCGGGAAGAGCCCATGGGGGTAAAGGAGATTCTGGACGTGTTCTGCGACCATGGGGAAGGGGGCAAGGGCAGCGACAACACCGTCTGCAGGCACGGGGACTTTCTCTCCACCACCTGTTCGGTGATAATGTTCCCGACAAGCAGGAGGATGCTGGTCACTTACGGAAATCCCTGCAGTTCCGTCTATACCGACTTCAGAGGAGTCTTTAAAGAGGAAAGCTCTGAAGAAGCCTGATCTTTACTTCCAGGGGCGGTGGTCGATATATCGGAAAAATCCCGGTGGTTTTCGAAGTCTTACATGAATTGGCTTGAGGAGCCCCTCGCCCACATGTGAAGAGCGTCCTCGATGGGTAAGTTGAGAAAACCAGCCGCTTATGGTCCTGATAATATTTTACATATTGTAATAATTACAAGGGGGAAGGATATATATATATTCTTGGACGAAAGACAGAAAGCTCATTTCTAAATGCCGGATGATTATGAAAGATTAAACCGCTCGTGGTCTTCGACGTTCTCATGTCCGACAAGCATTGAGCAGACCGGCTGGCGCAGCGGCCCCGTCATCCAGTGCCCGATTTACTGCCTGTCCTTCATCCTTAATCATCGCCCCAGCTATATCGGTGGCCCCATAGCCCCGTCAAACTCCCGCTCTGCCAGTAGCCAGGCGTAGTGGTGACCTTGACACTGCTAGATTCCGACATCAAATGGCGGTCGGTATGGAGCTTCGGACTCGCGTTTTACGCTTCACCCGCAAGGTTCCCCATGTTTAACCCCTCCAGCACTGATATTGTTGCTGTTCATATAAATATTTCAGCAATACAAGCCAAAATACCTTTGGGGTTCTGTATGAGAAATGCAGGTTGAAATAGCGGCCATGGCGGATGTTTAAGATTTGCGCCGGGAGTAAAAACCGATTGCCGCCGGGAAACTTGAGCTAAGGATAGAGGGAAGTTTTGGATAGCTCCGCAAAAGAACTTTCCTTTTAGGCCGTGCGGGGAGGTTTGAGAGGCGCGGAAGACACAGTCAGGCGAAAATTGTCACACTTCCTAGATCAAAAGGGCGGTTGTGTGCAAGGAAGATATAGAGCGGAAGTAAATAATCGAGTGGAAAACGGCTATATTCCATCCAAATTTTCAGCCGGCTCGGGAATATTCTCGGAGGTGTATCTATTGTAAAGACAAAGGGATAATAGCCGGGCAAAAATCAACCCCTCTGCAAGCGCCCACGACTTACAGGATAAAGCGACAACGCTCATAAATAAAAAAATAAAAATCAGGCAGTAAGAACTTT
>JACVIX010000157.1 GCA_015711725.1 Candidatus Geothermincola primus
GAAGAGCTTATAAAGGCGTGTTTTTGTAATAGCCCAGGTTTTCATTTTAAACTCTCCTCCGCCGCTAATTAACTTAACTTCTTAGCTATACCCAGGCAGAAGGAGAAGAGCTTATAAAGGCGTGTTTTTGTAATAGCCCAGGTTTTCATTTATAATTTCTTTGTTCTAAAGTTGTGGATTTCAGGAGGGAGCATGCCGGATAATCCAGGAGCGAGGGAAGATCCTTACATTTCCGTGGTGGTGCCAGTCTATAACGAAGAGGAAAATCTGGCGCTGCTCCACCAAAGGTTAACCGTCACTCTGGAGAAGATAACCTCCAGATACGAGATCATCATGGTAGATGACGGTAGCCAGGATGGATCTCTAGGATTGATCACGAAACTGGCAGAACAGGATCCCCATGTGAAATTCATCAGCTTTACCCGTAACTTTGGCCATGAGAGTGCCACTACCGCTGGCTTGGATTTCGCTTCCGGTGACGCGGTGGTCATCATCGACGCCGACCTGCAAGATCCTCCGGAGGTGATAGAGGAGATGGTGACACGTTGGCGGGAGGGGTACGAGGTAGTTTATGGCAAAAGGCGGGGCAGGAGGAAGGAACCGGTCACCAAGAAGTTATCCTCATTTTTGTTCTATCGCTTGATGCGCAAGATCGCCGATGTGGATGTTCCCCTGGATACCGGGGATTTCAGGCTGATAGACCGAAAAATGGTGGAACATTTCCACAAACTCCGGGAGCGAAATCGTTTTATCCGCTTGGAGATCGCTTGGCTGGGCGGCAGGACTAAAGAGGTGCTATATGATCGTGAGCCACGCCACGCTGGGAAAACCAAGTACAACTTCTCCAAACGGCTGCGGCTGAGCATCGACGGGATCGTCTCTTTCTCCGCCTTTCCCCTGCGCTTTATGTCTTACATTGGCTTCATTATTTTCTTTTTAAGCATCGCTGCGATCCTGGTGGTGTTGGTGCAGAAGCTCTTCTTCGATATCCAGATTCCCGGTTACGCATTCCTGGTTATTAGTCTTTTCGCCCTGGGCGGGGTGCAGATACTTCTCCTGGGGTTCCTGGGAGAGTATATCGCCAGAATCTACAAGGAAGTCCAGAGTCGTCCTCATTACCTCATAGACCTGATGGGCGGTTTCGACGGGGAGAAGGATGGAAGAGAAACTCTATCATGAGATGTTCCTCTTGGAGACCACTCACTGGTGGTTTCGCGCCAAGCGCCGCATCGTCTCCTATTTGATGGAGAGATACTCCCCAGCGAGCGCTCATCGGAGAATTCTCGACCTGGGTTGCGGGACGGGAGCTATGTTAAAGTTCCTGGAGAATAAGGGAGAGGTGACGGGGTTGGATTGCTCCCAAGAGGCCCTGAATTACGCCAAAAGCCGCTCCCGCGCCAGGTTGGTGCAAGGCATTCTTCCCGAAGATTTGTCCAGGGTGGGCAATGGATATGACTGCGTTCTCATGCTCGATCTCCTGGAACATGTTCCAGAGGACGGGGTCACCCTAGAGAAGGTACGCACGGTGCTGAGTCCCCAGGGCATCGTAATGATAACCGTACCCGCTTATCAATGGCTCTATTCCCCTCGCGACTCCTACCATCATCATTTAAGAAGGTACAGTTATAAAGATTTAAGAAAGCTCCTGACGGGATCGGGTTATGAAATACTGCTCCTCTCTTACTATAATTTTTTCCTTTTCCCACTAGCTCTAATCACTAGGATTATTGACAAAGTGTTAAAAAAAGAACCTGGGCCAGACCTTTCCTTGCCCCCCTCCCCCGTGAACAGGATACTGGAGGAGATATTCTCCAGCGAAAGGTTTCTTCTTCCACGATGGCGACTGCCTTGGGGCCTCTCCCTAATTGCGGTGGTTACCCCCAGCCAGGCCTCGGGAGTGAGAAAAAGCGCCTGAAATAGTTGTTTGGCTAGCGGATTACCCTATTGTTTGCCGCGGACGCGGGTCTCCTCTTTTTTCTATACCTCTCCTTTATGCACTAAAATGGTCATATGAAAGAAGAAAAGGTTTTGTTGGCGATGAGCGGGGGAGTCGACTCCTCGGTGGCGGCTTTCCTGCTCAAGCAGAAGGGTTTCGAAGTAATTGGCGTAACCATGCGTCTTTGGGAAGGATGCCTCGACAGTCAAGCAACAGCTGTCAAGGGAAGCCGTTCTCGCCAGGATTTAAGCGACGCCGCCCAAGTGGCCAGAATGCTTGGAATAGAGCACCTGGTAGTGGATTTTAGGGAGCGGTTCTTTCGCAGAGTGGTGGAGCCGTTTGTGGAAGATTACCGCAATGGCAGAACCCCTAACCCTTGCGTCCTGTGTAACCGTCATATTAAGGTGGAACTGCTTTCAGAGGTTGCCATCGAGGCAGGCTGCAAGTATCTCGCCACTGGCCATTACGCCAGAGTGGTGGAGGATGGGGGATTGTTCCGATTGCTCAAAGGCGTGGACTCAAAAAAGGATCAGTCCTACTTTCTTTACCGCTTGGATCAGAAAGCCCTCTCAAAATTGCTTCTGCCCAACGGCGCGTATAGCAAGGAGGAGATAGTAAGAATCGCTAGGGATTTACGACTGGGGGTTTCAGAGAAAGAGGAGAGTCAAGAGATTTGTTTTATTCCCCATGGAGATTATCGCGCCTTTCTTCGGGAATTTTTTCCTCAGATTTTCAAGCCCGGACTCATCCTCAGCACCACCGGGGAAATACTTGGAAAACATGAGGGAATAGTCGGTTATACCGTCGGTCAGCGCAGGGGTCTGGGCATCTCCCATTTATATCCCCTTTATGTGGTCGCTATCGATCCAGAGAGAAACGCGGTGATCGTAGGGAGGAGAGAGGAGGCGGAAGGACGTAGCTTCCTAGCCGAGCAGGTATGCTGGGTGAGAGGAGAGCCACGGTGCGCCGAATTCGATGCTCTGGTTAGAATACGTTACAATATGAAGGAGATGCCTTGCAGGGTGAAGGTAGTGGATGAGGATCACTTCTATGTCTCTCTGGAACGGTCCCTTTGGGCTATCACCCCCGGACAGTCAGCGGTGATTTACCAAGGAGAAGATGTGCTGGGTGGTGGAATTATTGCCAGCCAGTCTCCAGTGTTTACGGGTGGTCAGTCGCGTTAATAAGCGTCTGAGGCTAGCGCTGCCTTTTATAGTATCTCAAAGGCACCCTCTCGATAGATGGGCCAATCAGCTTTTAAGCGACACCTATCGCGACTTTTTGTATTCCGCGCCGCGCTTGAAATTCGCTGCCCTTAAGAGATATGAGAGTGTCCCGGGATTGGTTTTTCATCAATTCGTAGGGAAGCCTTTTATTTTCTCATGAACTCACTGATCGTTTCTTCTATCAGATGGTGTTTGTTCTCTCCGAATAGAAAAGCTAATCATTATATTTCACAGCATTAGAACATATCTTCAATATGTTAATTTCTAACTTTCTCGATTGACTATATCATGATAGTGCGCCTTATCGTAGCGCTTGCTATACTTTTTAAAAATAGGCTGGCTTGACGTGAGGAGTAACATTATGGAATTGGACGCTCAATTGTCCTTAGTGGCGAAAAGAATAAAGGAAATAGTTGTCTGCCCCCACTACCATTTCGATCTAGAATGGTTCAAACCGGAAAAGGAGTATGCAGAGGATATGATCATGGTCATGGAGAGAGCCAGGGAGATGCTCAAGGAAAATCCCGATTTCACCTTCGTTTTAGACCAAGCTTATTCGGTCATCCCTTATTTCCGCGAGGATCCTCAAGCACAAGGAGATTTTAGAAGATGGATCCAGGAGGGCAGGGTGGAGTTCGTGGGGGGCACCCTGGTCGCTCCCGATAATAATCTTCCTGTTCCGGAGAACTTGGTTAGGCAGTTGCTCTATGGGAAATCTTGGGCAAGGAGAGAATTGGGAACCAATCCGGTAACGGGATGGGGTATAGACACTTTTGGCCATCCTCCTCAATTACCTCAATTGCTGGCAAAGAGTGGGTTGGGCAGTTATGCTTTCCAGCGAGGGGTTCAACCCTGGGACGCTTGGCATCCTCTCGATTTCATATGGGAGGCTCCGGATGGAAGCGATATCATCGCTCACTGGTTTGCCGGTACATATATCGCTTTCACCGAGATCGGGGACAACCCCGATGAGCACCTGGATATGTATTTCAAGGAGATGTTATCCCGCTTGGATTGGGAGGGGAGAAGAACTTCAGCGAACATTCTATTAGTCCCTTGCGGTTCCGATTTTCTACGACCGCGGGATGATTGGATAGATTTTTTCATGGCTTGGAATCGGCTTTTCCAACCGCCCTCTCAGTTCGTCGTCCCCAGCCGCTTTTTTCGGCGCCTTGATGAGGAAAGAGACAAGTTGCCCACGGTGCGGGGCGAATTCAATCCTATATTTACAGGAGGTTATGAATCTCGTATCGAGTTGAAGCAGAGGTCCCGGATGTTGGGATATGCCTTGCTTCAGGCAGAGAGATGGTCCTCCATCGCTGGCTTTCTCCATGGACAGAGGATACCTGAGGAGGAGCTTGATCACGCTTGGGAGCTTCTTTTGAAGGGCGATTTCCATGACACCATCAACGGAACGGGAACCGACCAGGTTACCAGGGAAGCGCTACTCCGCTACACAGAGGCAGAGGATATTATCAAACGAATAAATGAGGATGCGCTAAAATCTCTGGGAGCGGACGGGGAGCAATCCGGTGAGGGCACCTTTGCCACGGTGAATAGCCTGACCTGGGAACGGAGGGAGCCTTTATCCTTTCCCTTGTCGGAAGAAGGGGAATGGCATCTAGTTGATGATCAGGGCAGGGAATTCCCAGTTCAGGTAACAGGCGGTAACGGTTACGCTGTGCTTACTGCTCCCTCGCTAGGCTGGAGAAAATACCGCCTTTTACGGGGCAGCCTGGACCTGCCTAGCGATTTGCACATAGAAGGGAGATCAATGCGCAACCAATACTTGGAGGTAACCTTCGGAGAGAAAGGGATTTTGGAGTTAAGGGATTTGAAAAGTGGGATGTCGCTATTGGACACCAGCCAAGTGGAGGGCGGACAGATATGGGTGGACGAAGATGTGGGAAATCTTTGGTCCAACGCAGTTACAGACCGAGATTTTTCCCATAAATCACGTATTGATGGAGCATCGTGGAGGGAGCGAGGTCCAGTAAGAGCCACCTACGAGATCTGGGGGCGACACAAGAATCTGAGCTTCACCACCAGTTATACCCTGTGGCGCCAGTTCCCGCGTTTGGACTGTCGGACTACCGTTAATTTCAAGGGCAAAGACCGAAGGATAAGGGTTGTTTTTCCTCTTGCTGTCAAAGGACGGGCGAGATTCACCTGTGAAACCCCCTTCGCGGCAACGTTAAGGGAGGAGGGTCAGTGGCCGGCGCAGAACTGGGGAGCGGTGGACTGGGAAGGAGCGGGTTTGGCCTTGCTCAACCGGGGAAACCCCTCCTATAGCTGGGATGGGAGCATCCTCTCCATCACTCTTTTACGCTCCGTCTCCAAATTTTCCCTTGCCTGGTTGCGCTGGCTTATTCTCAACAGGAGATTGGTGCGCAAATGTGTTTCCCAAGCGATAAAGGCGAAGAAGAGGGGATTGAATCACTTCGAGACCAACATGTACCCGGTGCACTGGTGCCTGATGAAATGGTGGGCGTCTCCCGGTTTGAGGAGATTTCACCACGGGGGATGGAATTTCCTGGATCAATTAAAGGCTGCCGCCGCTTTCTGGCAAGCCTCCACTGCATGGGAGAATGGCGAGCATTCTTTCGAGTACTCCTTGATTTCCACGGGTGGGGACTGGCGCAAGGAAAATCTTCCCAGGAGGGGCTGGGAATTGCAAACGCCCATGATGATTTTGCCCTGGAATGGGGAAGGTGGTGAAAGAAGCTACCTTTTCATGGAAGGGAAGCATCTGGTAGTCTCCGCGCTTAAAGGGGCTTCAGAGGGAAAAGGACTTATCATACGCCTCTATGATTCCTTGGGACAAGGGGGCAAGGTGAGGCTTGTCTCTCCCCTGCTCAAAGGTATAGCCGGTTCCGCTCTGCTTACCGAGGACGAGGATACTTTCGATGGAGTGCCCGTGGAAGGGTTCTTGGATGTGGACTTGGGGTCCTGGGAAGTGAGAACGGTGCGCGTGATTCCCCTAGAAGGACGGGGGGTTTAAAGCTTGGATAACGGGGCTAGCCGCGCTCGAACTAGAATAGGGAAGGGCGTAAGATGCCGATAGCACAATCGCTCCAAGCGGACCATTGCTACGCATAAAGATCGCATGATTTAAACCATTACCATGCGCGAATAGGCGAATGACCGGAGTGGTTATTCTAATTTATAATTATTACTTAAAGTAAAAATTGGTTGAGTGGTAGAGTACTCCACTGGTTTTACGAAAGCAATTCTCTTCTCTTGCTCTCTGATTATCTAAACTATCTTTATTTTTTCGAACTGAAACAATTCATAAGGAGAGGAAGTTCTTGCTGAATCGCGACCTCAATTCTCATCGCGCCCCTCTCGATGATTTGAAGAGATTCTTGAATAAAGGATTTCCTGCTGAAGATCGCTGAGCGAAGGTATCTGAAAAAGTGGCGACGATCTTCTCTATGTGGTGTAGTATATCCTTTCCAAAACCCATTGATCTTTTCCCTGACTGTAGCTCAAGAGGTAAATATTCCCGTCATCCGCCATTACGCGGAAACATTCCCTGCGTTCCGAGCCTTTTCGCCCATGTGTTTCCTCGTACCATCTCTCCAGAATCCCAAGAATCTGTACGCGATGGGAACCAAAGACAAAAGATTGAGGCCTCTCTCCATACTTGAATCCGGAGTGGCATGAGACCTCTACGGGCCGATCTATAATTTCAAAGGTTTCAGCCATTTCCACCCACCCGCGTCACCTGCGTCCCCGCAATCGGTTCTGATTTTCTGAGGTAGCCGGAGATTAATAAAGTACGCTCTGCACGCTTTTGAGGTAAAAGATTTCAAAGGTTTCACCCATTTCCGCCCACCCGCGTCACTCGGCATACCCGCAATCGGTTCTGATTTTCTGAGATAACCGGAGAACAATA
>JACVIX010000158.1 GCA_015711725.1 Candidatus Geothermincola primus
GGCTTAAATTCGTCTTGTCGCGGTATCTCGCCCCTATCAATGGACGACTTAATCAGTGGTACGTTAAGCGCCGTCGCGCCCAACTTTCTCAAGTGATAAAAACAAATCACGACGGGGCGCTTAAAAAAGAAATAGCTACAAGTCGACATAAATTCCTTCCCGCAATTCCCCAGAGGGAAAATAACCAAGTATTCTTCCATTCAGTTCCACCCGTAATCCCTCCTCCCGGATGCGGAAGACCGCCCTCAGGCGGCGTGGCCCATTCAGGTGAGAAGTGATATGAAAGCGTACTCTATCCCCCTCCCAACTCAAGCTCTCGATGGAGCAAGCATCTATGCCCACAGCATGTCCTCTCTCTAGGTCCATATAAACTTGACCATAGGAGGGAAGGACACGGGCCAGCGCGTAGAGGGCGGAACCCGCTCCCCAGTCCGGCTCCAGATACCCAGGCGCCGGGGCGTCATAACCGAAATGTCCATAATTCTCAGATATCGCCCCTCGCACCGAGGGTCGCAGCGGTGCGAATGGCTCGCGGTCTAGATGCATGGTGGCGAAACAGGAGCGCAACGCCGCCACACCCCGTTCCAGGAGTTCCATCTCTCCCAGCGCCTCATAGTAATCGAAGAGCAAGGGCGCGACTAGCCCCTGGCGCGCGTCGTTCCACTCTCCATCGGTGTTTTGAGAAGCGAATCCACCGTAGACATTGATAGAGAGGCTTGGGGGGCTCCACACTTGCTGGTAGGAGAGGAGCCGGTTCAACGCGCGCCTTCCAAATTCCAGCCAAGCTTTGTCCTTGCTGGCTAAGAAAAGCTGGAGGAAGGCAGCTGCGGTCCAGTACATCCCCAGGGTGCACTCGGGAAGGCATCTGGAGCGGGGATCTTTCCAATCAATGGTTTTAGGGGAGCAAGAGAAAAAATTCTCATAATCCCACCAAGTCTGAGGCTCCACTACATGGCTGGAAAGGAACTCACCCCCGGCGCTTGCCGCCTTCAGGTAATCGCCCCGCCCGGCAATCTCACTCAGAAGAGCCAGAAACATAACCGCCGGCGCCGATTCTGCGCTCTCCTCTAAAGTGGGATCCACCACGAACTCGCCGCTTGCCCATCTTATCCATGCGGGAAAGGAGCCACGCGGACCTTGCACTTTTAACAAAGTATCTGCCAGCGCGCAACAAGTATCAATTATAGCGGGTTGGGAGTGGTGATCTCGATACCATTCCAGAAGATGATAGCCGGTTACGCAAGTATCCGCCAAATGATACCAGTCTAAGTGGAGGAAGCCCTTAGTTCCCTTGACCCAGACTGGCTTATCTCCCACCATGTAAAGAACCGCGGGGATAAGTCCCTTCTCCCTCGGGGCTGCCAGGGCTAATTCCTTTACCATCAGAGCCCGGTCCATCAATTCATCCTTTCCCTCTTCCAGAGCCAGCCAATAAACTCCATAGGCGGTACGCAGGCAATTGAACCAGCTCTGCATCTGCACCACTGCGGGAAGGATAACCGGGAAGCGGCTTAAGAGGCCGCGAAGCATCCTATAAACGACAGGCTTGGTGGTGAGGTGCGCGGCTCCCAGCTGTAATATGCCCGGATAGAGTCGGGGATAACGTAGAAAAACCTCGGTTGTATATTTTCCCGAGCGCAGCGGCGGTCGACGGCAATTCATGTTATAGGAGAAGATGCCGCCGCAACGTCTTCCCCCCAAATCCATCTCCACCCAGTTCTCCGGATTAAGCAAAGCCCATTCCGCGGCAAGCTCGGCGTGCTCGATTAAAGGGAGCCTTTGAGGGTCGAGCTTGGAAAGACCGGCTCTCCCATATCTCTCCCAGAGAAAGGAGTTGACTCGGCGGTGCAGTTCCTCTCCATTTGTTCGTTCGGCCAGGATATAGTAGGAAAGCGCCGCTTCCTCCCCCTTCCCTAGGAAAAACCCGGGAAAGGAACGGCCTACAAAGAATACATGGCCTTTGACCCGGTGGTTGAGGATTCCGTAGGTTAGCCTTTCGCCTTCCAGAGTCATAGCCGTTCTTATCCCCTGCCGCTGGAGGCATGAGAGTTCCTCCAGATCCGGCACCAAGGCAAGGGAGACATGGCTGCCCTCTATAACTATGCAGGGAGAGCGGAAGCAATGATCCGCCGCGACCATTCCTGACTCCGGGTGGAGGTGGGGCAAGAAACGGTAAACGCCGTTCCTCGGACCATCTTGCATTACTATCGAAGCAAGGCAGCCACTGAGGAAGAGAGGATATCTCGCCCTAAGGCGGTGCTTTATCCAAAAACATCCTTCTCCTTCTATATGGAAGGATGTATTGACTTCTAGAGAGTCTTTGAAAGGGAATCTTCGCGGAAACGCGTCTATGATAAGCAGAGGTTTTCCCTCTGCCACCTTCAGCGTCTGCTCTCCCAGGAGCGTCCACAGGGAAAGGGAGGGAATCCCTTCATCCTCATCCAGATCCAGCCGAAATTCCATGAGCAAATTTTACAACAAATAACTTTTAAAATACACAAACAAATGTTGAGAAAAAGAGTCTGTCTCGACTTTGATATATTTAAGTTGAATAGGCGGTCCCAATTGAGAATTCATCAACGCCCGAGGGCATCGCGCCTCGTTTTCTTCAAGTAAATCCGGTACGCCGCGATCATCATTTTTACCAACCCCGCGATTACTCCTTTGGATACGGGATTTTGCACCAGAGGGGTGCGATAGAGCCGCCCCAGCGTTTTTATCATCGCTTTATCCCAACTCCCCGCTTGGGGTAAAGGTTTCTCAATATCCACCGGCTTGGGAGCAAAACGTTTTGGGGAAAACGCCCATTTGAGCAGCAGATTTGTGGTGACCGCAAGGATGTCCCATGCTCTCTGTTCATTTCTATGTTCCGGGCTCTCCCCAGCAGCCAACTGCACTAACTCCAGGGGTAGGTATATCTCCATCCCGCTCCCAGTCAGCACTTTGACCATGGAGAGGAAGACGTAGCAGCCTGGGCAGGAAACTACCACCGCTTGGGCACCGGTGGCCTCCGCCTCCTCAAGCCTGAGATAGAGGCTTTGCAGCAGGTTGAGCAAGGTATGCAGTGGGTTACTGGAAGTTGGACCGTATAGGGTGGGGATGGTGGCGGCCCAGCCGCAGCAGAGGGCGTTCTCCCTTGAGTGGTACATCTCCACAACCTCGCAGCCGACGCGCTCCGCGATCTCTCTGGTGACATTTTGTAACTTTCCTTCCATGTACCTGCCACAACAATTGTCATGAACGGTTACCTTAAGGTTTAGCCTCTCCTTCACTTGTATTTTCCCGCTCCTCAGCCGGTCCAGGATCCAGCTGTCTAAGAGCTCCACCTGAAAATCGAAATGGATGCCGAACTTTTCAGGCAGAACATCTGTGAACATGGAGGCTTCCACCACCATGAAACAGTACATCTTCTCCACTCCCATGCGGGAGAACTTCTCTTGAGCCAGTTTTCCCAGACGCTCCGCCTCCTCCAAGAAACCGATGCGGTAGGCGTCCTCACCCATCCCGAACATGCTATCCTTACCCGCGATGGCAGGCTTTAACTCGTCCAGGATCGAAGTCTGGGCGATGAAGGGCACCAAGTTATTGTAGAAGCCGGTAAGAAGAATCTCTGTCCTGGGAACTTCCATATTCTTCTCCCAGGCACGCAACAGTGAGAGCTCATCTTCCTCCATCAGCAGCCTGGTGTTGGTCCACATGTTCTCGGGCTCATTGGGAAAGATGAACTTAGCCATGTAGGGAAGCCCCTGCCTCTGTAGCGCCTGGTGATAGCGCTCTAAGATGAGTCCGTAAGGGTTGGCGCTTTGAGGGCAGGTGAATTCACAGAGATTGCAGGTGACGCAACGCTTTAGCACTAGAGAGGAGTTCCAGTCGCCGTCTATTACTTTATCTATCTCCCTCTTGGCCTCATCCGCTGAAAGCTCCAGCACCGGGCATCGCTGAAGACAGACTCCGCAGCGGTCGCATTTCTCTTCCCTGAACAAGCGGAAGTTCGATTTAGAATTATCTTGAGATGCCCCTACGGCGCTCCGCCAACTCTCCATCTTCTCATTGCTCATTTAGAGCTCCTTCGTTAATTCGCCAATAGCGGCGGTTTTCTTCCGCCGGCTATACCCATCTCCCATCGCCCATTTGCTCTGCGCTTGACTTTTCGTTTAAGCAACCTAAATGTCAACATATCCTTTCCCAACCAATTTAGTCTTCATAAATTCCGGCTATACCCCAGACCTATCTCCCATTTGCTCCGCGCTTGACTTTTCGTTTTACGCAACCTAAATTCAAACATGTCGTTCCCCAGCCAATCACGTCGTTATAAATTCTACATTATCTCCTCCGTTTTTTCTCTCCTCCTCCCGCTGACAGTAATGCAAGGTTTGAAATACAATGAATATTAACATTCTGTAATTATATTTTTCCGGCTTTATTTTGATGTTTATTACTGAAGTGTTTCTTGAAATCACAAAGACACGTTAGCCTCGTAGCAGATCGAAAAGATAGTAAAATCGATTTTGGCTTTATTATTATTGACAAAACGCGATATTTTCGCGCCGCCATTATTTTGATGTTTATCCCTGAAGTGTTTCTTGAAATCACAAAGACACGTTAGCCTCGTAGCAGATCGAAAAGATAGTAAAATCGATTTTGGCTTTATTATTATAAATTGAATAAGAGCTTTACGCGAATACCTCAGTTTTATTTGGATCAAGATTAAATTAGCGGCCCAATAACAATATGTATATTTTCTTTTCGTTCCAAGGATTAATCTTTAATAAAGTGTTTTTCTCGCTTAAATCGGGCAAATTTTAAGATGATGCTTCCCCAATAGAATTAGAAATCAGTGTAGATGCCATACTAACCTATAAAGATTACATAGAAATATTTAAAAATTGCTCTGAATTAAATGAACAATTCAATGTAATACTTCCAAAAAATCATCTCATGTTATTTTGCGCTCACATCGCATGTAAAAATCACGGGGTTATTTTACTTATTCTCCTACTATTATCCCACCAATCGTCTTTAGCCTTCACCTCTCCTTCTTCCCTATTACGGTCGATTGCTTTGCCCCAAGTTTTGTCTTTGTATACCCATATGGTTTTGCCCCCAGCTGGTGCAGGTCATTCGTATTTCCTGAAAGAACTCTTTCCATCATCATATCACTTCGCTATCGATATCATCCCCTTTATTAATCGTCAAACGTCGCCTTTTCTATCATAAACAATCGCTTTAAACATCCTCTTATCAATCTACAAATGACCAATCCAATATCAAGCGTCAGAGCTCGTATCCCAGGCGAGGCGCCAGATTTTTCCAGATATTCTTAATTTCCTTGAAACCGAAGAGAGGCTGATAATCCTGGAGCAACTGTTCCAGATCTTCTTTCTCAAAATAGAGGCATCGCTGAATCCAGTTATCTAGAGATTCCCCCCTCAAATCACAGCAAAAATTTATTTTCTTCCTGAAGCCTTCATTTCCGTAGGTTATGCAAACTGAGCCGTGTTGCACTGCCGACTCGTAGATTAATTTACCTGCCGTTAAAGTCATCCTGTACTTCCCTTCATCATCTATGGCCGGGGGTAGAAATTCCAAGTTGTTTAGCTCATCACGGGGATGGCGTATAAGTATGGAATGAAGACCTTCAGCACGAGCTAAGGCGGCGTTAGATTTATCGGAAGTGATAAAATAAATACCTTTATGAAAATCGATCTGTTTTATAAATGCTTTGAATTGATCCCTGATTAACATATCGCCGCTTGATTTTTTCTTGGAAACAGTTTTATCTTTCGACTCTTTAGCCGCTTGCATCTTACAGAAATCTAAACGTAAGCCCTGCAATTCCACCCGGGTATCCAGGATAGGGTTAGTTTCTCCCACGATGAAAACCGAGATTCCCTCGATATCTGTTCCTTCGCTAAGTTCTAATATCTCATTTAGGGCTCGGAATCCCATTCTTCCTTCCTTCAGTAATTGGCCATCCTCATCTCTTGCGTTAGAGGACTCCTCAAGTTCGTGCATAACAGCGTTGGGAATAACCAGAAGAATCCAATTGGGAGTATGGACGTATTTCTTAAGATCCACCAATGAAAGTGAGGGGATGAGATGTTCAGAAAGTGAGCAATTATACAATATATTGGTATCCACCCCTATTATGACATCGTCGGATTGGGAAAGCTTAACGGAAACTTCTTTCCAATTCTCAGGCATCACCACTGAACTGCGGTAGAGTATTGGAACTATTTCGTCTAAGAAAAATTTCTTATCTTTATAATATTATCTCTTGCATTTTATATATCCATCTTCAAGCTTAAGCTCTAATAGTTTGATATTATCGCTCCTATAAATCATTATTTCTCCGTACTTTGAAAGTATGTAATCGAAAAAGAGACTGTAGAATATATAAGGTATATATCCGGGGTCGATCTCATTAATTACTTTGTAAACCCTATTTCCCTCAAACTCCAAAGTAATATCCAGGCACGGCGTTTCGACTCCTATGACCTTCGCCGATGATATTTCACAACTTCTTACATATATTCCTTGAGCTTGAGATTTAAGAACATGGGCAACCTCCACCCCTTTTAAAATATTCCCACCGATCGCTTTCAAAGATACATATTTGTTGCCACGGTTGAATCTAGAAATACAGTTAAGAACGTAATCGGTGATTCTTCTCCCACAGACAATAATGGATTCGTCTTCGGACATGCTTTACCACCCCCATGGTGAAGTTGTCCCTCCTAAATATTTTCTATATTAAGTAAATATTATTTGCGTACTCTCTGTCAAGAGGAAATAGAATTTCACATAAAACTTGTTATGGTTACGTAAATTCTTTTGTGAAATTTAAATAGTAGTGTATAAAGATTTGCGTCTGGACCCTTAGAACAGCAATAGATAGCCTTCCTCCTATAAGGAAAGCAACCAAAC
>JACVIX010000159.1 GCA_015711725.1 Candidatus Geothermincola primus
TGACCACGATAAGGGGCCAAGGACCCCCGCTATCGTCGGGTTTGAAGAGCAGGCCTGAAACAATGAGGCCCTCGGTGCTTTCATAAAAGATTCGCTCAGCCACTTTGGGCACGTCTTTAAGCTTGCGATAGGTTTCGTCGATCAGAAGATTGGCTTCATAGTATTCCTCCCGGTTATAGGCGGCCAGAGCCTCCATCCATTTAGCCCGCGCTTCCCGCACATCATAACCCTCACTGGCTTTTTTGTTGACCGCGTCGGCCGCATCCAGTCCCCGGGCGGTCACATAGGCGCGATCGATTATCTTTTTAGCAGCACAACCGCATGTAGTCGTCAGCCCTAAGAATAAAGCCAGACTCAGAAAGAGGAGCATTAACGCTAAAAGCGAGCCAAACCTCCCGTACATTGAGCTTCTTTTATGATTCATCAGTCCACCTTCTGCCAATTCTTGGAATTCTCAATATATATTCCGAAGCCCATTGTGAACTTAGCCTCTTTTCCGTTACATCATTCCACTTTCAGAAGTTCGTTCAACTCGTTCAGCCCCCTTCTGCTGATCATCTTGGTGAGGAAGACCATCACCCCATAGAGGACTAGCACGACTATGGCGATTACGATAACGTACTCCAGAGTGCCCAGTACCTCATGGGTGAAGACCTTGCCACTCACCAGAAATTTATAAAGCAGGTAAGAGAGGCCATAGCAGACACCTATCATGAGAACTGGCATAAAAGCGAATTCCAACATTTTCACCCGGTGCTTCAACTCCCGGGACAATTGAAGATAGAGCATGGTGAATATGGCGCATTCGCTTGCTAGCACGGTTATGGCCGCTCCCAGATAACCCAGGAGGGGAATGGTGACAAACTCCAGTAAAACCTTTAATGCCAACCCGGCAATGATTATCTTGGTGATGACCTTCTGCCTGTCTATAGCTATGAAGAAGGGGAAACAGATGGCAGTCATAAAGGTGAAATTCATAGCGGCCATGGTGAGCCAAGCCACTGGCCAGGCGGAGATGAAGTCGTGTTCTTGCAGTATGAGCAAGGGCCTTGCCAGCATGGGTACGATAACGGTCAGAGGAATCACCAGCACCAACACGTACTTCATCAGCTTTTCCCATACTTCCCCCAACCGCTGCGGGAACTTGCCCGCCACCATGGAGACGGCGGGCAGAATAGCCATATTCAACGCCAAGGTGAAAAAGACAAATGCCTTGGCGAACATTCCTCCCGCCGCATAGAGGCCCACCTCCCGTTCGCCCCGAATCCAGGAGAGAATGGGAACATCTATGGCGGCATAAATAGTGACGCCCGCTCCCACCACCGCCAGTGGCCAGGCGCTGCGAAGTATATAAACCCAGAGCTTCCTGTCAAAAGTGAAGGGGCCCAGCTTAAATATGGATGGCTCTCCCGCTTCCCCATCTAAATCCCTCTCCACATCCTGACAATCATCGGTTCCGGAGGATGACAGAGCGATCTCATCTACGGATTGGGGAATCCTATCGTCGGATTCCACTGTCGCCATCCCCTCTTCACTGAAATAATTCTCTCTTTTCAAAATGCCTCGATAAGAGAGGTAGAAATGGGTTATGGCATAGACATGAGTAAGAAGATAGATAAAGATCAGGATGATGATGGCTTGCTCAAAACGTTTCGATATCACGTAAGTGGAAAGACCCACTCGCATGAATCCCATTACAATATAAACCAAAGCTACGGTGGTGAGGCGCTCCAAGGCGATAAAATTCTCCGCCAAAGAGTTAGATACTGGCGGCTCCACTAGCAGGGTGAAAGCCATGGCGAATACCGCCCAAAACTGCTCGCCAGCCAGCGCGTTAGATTTCTGGAAAAAAAAGGCGACCAGATTAGTGATCATGAGTAGAAGAAATGATGCTCCCGCTAGAAGCATACGCAGAGATACTATATTGG
Source organism: Candidatus Geothermincola primus (assembly GCA_015711725.1). Classification (GTDB taxonomy): domain Bacteria; phylum Actinomycetota; class Geothermincolia; order Geothermincolales; family Geothermincolaceae; genus Geothermincola; species Geothermincola primus. The sequence goes on from JACVIX010000159.1 coordinate 1,929, forward strand.
TGAAATACCAGTTGATTTTGGAATGTTTTTGGGAGACATCGCGGATGGAGATATTGCCTATGCCAAAATCCGGTAGAACCATGAAGATGGTATAGAGGGCGAAGGCGTAATTATACACTCCCGCCCTCTCCGGGCCTAAGTTCCTGTTAATCAGGATGGCCAGCAGAAAGACCAGACTGGAGGTTACTATCTTAGCCAAAACCAGCGCCGCTGCGTTTTTTGATACCCTTCCTACCCTTTCCATCTCATCGCTTTTCTCGACTTCACTTTGCTCTTATTAAGGTTTGTTTAAGTACGTTTTCCTAACATACCCTCTATCTTCCCTCAGCAGGAAAACCCTGAAACCAGCCTGGCACGTCCTCCTCGAAAGATCTTCCCTTAAAATATAAAGCCAAGTCTCCACATCATCGTCTATCACTTTGTCTCCTACCATTTGCCCGACGTCGAGACCTGACCGGTGATCTTCTCCCCAGCAAACCGGTTATAAGGGGGTGATCTTCACCGCCCTCATCTCTTGATGGTTCATCCATTCGTTTTCAAATCACCCTCGGCGGAAGGCTTGGAGACGACTCTAGATAGTATTTTCTGGAGGAATTCCTCGAGGTCCCTGCCCTCTGCGCCGGTGTATTCCCCCTCGCGGTTAAGGACATCTATGATTGCCGCCATTATTTCCCTGTTTTCTTTGCTTTTTTTGCTATTGGCAGCGAGGAACGCCTCGCAATAGGAGGCAATCGCCGCTTTTGCCGTCCTTCGCGCCTCTTCTTCGTCTGAATATATGGCATTCACCCAATGTGTTGGAATGGGCGCTCCTTTCTCGCCCAGCCTACGGGCATCTTCGAGGCTCATCGAACCTAAGCCTAAAACAACTCCTGATAGTGGAGATTCTCGCTCTTCCGCTCCCCCCTCGAGTAGTGGTTCATTGAAGAAAAGTTTCTCTTCAGAATTAATTCTTGTTTCTCCTTCAAAGTCCCCGTGAAGAAGTGCAAGGTCCCTTTCGCTCGCCTCCGCTAGAGAAGTCGCCGGTGAAACCTCACCGACATCCTTTTCATCTTCATCGCTTGTTTCAGAAGACTTTTCTCCCCGTGAACCAATGTGTTCCCCATCCATCATCAGAGGAGCAGTCTGCGTGGATCTAACCCCAGCTCCCTTAGTGATAACCTCTCCCCCACTTTTCCCTCTCGCTTTATGGCTTCCAGTGGAGGACAAGACAGCTTGGATGGACTCTTCATCGCGGAAGCGCAGGCTCCTAAGAGCCCTCTCTTTCCTCCCCATTTTCACTCCGTAAAGGACCGCGCCCACCGGCTTCACCTGTAAACGCTTGAAGCTTCCCATAGACATGATGGTGATATTGCGGGTGCAGCTCTCCACATCGATGACGATCACGGTGGGGAAACCCTTGGAAGCGATGAGGGCGGCATCCACCGAGTTGGAAAGAGGCGGGGTGCTCAATATCACCCACTCATACCTTTCTTCCAGTTCCCCAAGAACCTTCTCGAAGAGAGGCTGGGAGAGCAAGTCGGTGGGATTTTTATTCGTATTTCCCGCTCCCAGAAGATGCAGGTTGGGTATATTGGTGCGCATGACGGCGTTATGCGAGGACACTTTGCCCTCCAAAACCTCAGCGAGGCCCGCCCTTTCCGTGCCTTTGAGGATCTTGGAGACAGCCCTTTCTCTCATATCGCCATCCACGAGCAGGGTCATGTGTCCGGTGAGCGCTATGCTCATAGCCAGGTTGGCGAAGAAATAGGGCCCAGATTCTAAGGGGATGGCCATGGCCAGAGCTATAACCCTCGGTTCCGCCCTCTCTGGGCTGAAGATAAGCCTGGTTCTCAACTCGGTATATGCTTCATAGGTGAAGGAATCAGGAGGTATCGATGATATAAAGACTTTCTTGCCCACTCCCCTTTCTCGGGGCAGCATGCCCAGTACCGGCGCCTCCAATAGCTCCTCCGCTTCCTCCAAAGAACGGAAGTGAGGATCAAAATATTCCATTGCGATAATCAGGGAAAAACCCAACAGAAGCCCAAAAAAGATGCTTATCCCCAAGTAGACCATAGGTTTGGGCATGGCCGCCTTCTCTGGTGGCACCGCCCGATTGGTGAAGTTTAAAGTCCCATTAAGCAGCAGGGGACTTTCGGATAGATACTGGGAACATACCTCCCCCCAGGTATTGGCGATCTCCGCCACCCGCACCGGGCTGGAATCGGTTACGGTTACCTTAAGTGATGTGGTGTTGGCCACAGCCGCGGCGTTAACCCGTTTTAATAGCTCGCTAGGGGAGAGATCGATGTCCGATTTCTGCAGCCTCTCCGAAACCCTCTCCGCCACATCCAGGCTTTCCGCCGCGTCCGCTATGGAGGGCATAGCCGCCGCATAAGCCATTCCGATCATGGCGTCGGGCATCTTGGTAGTTGGACTCTTGGGTGGAGTGGCAGTCATAACTATCTCCACTTTATAGGTAGGGGTTTGTACCCTACTAATCACCGTGGAAACCAGGGCAGCAAGAAGCATTATCAAGATAACTATCCAGTACCTTTTCTTTAAAGCTGCGACCACATCACGGGGTTTCATAACCTTCCTTCCCCACTCAAGTATATCTTACCTCAATCTAAAATTTTCCCACCTTAGTAAAGCATATCCTGTATGCAACTAAACAAACAAATCAAATTTAAACAATCCCCAGAAACGGGAACCATCACATTGATAGATTCGTCAATTATACGATAAATGTTTAAAATAATTTTTACAATTTAAAACAATCACCAAGAAGCGGTAAGAGACGGTGAATTAAGCGAAGCCGAGACCTCATAAAGAAAGTATGGATAATTAAATTTACATTTTATAAATATTTGATTATGAATAGACCTGGCGTTAAAATTGAACTGATGGATAAACCTGGCTTTATAGCTTGCGAGCAAATTAAAGAAAGAGGGTCATCGCTCCGAATCTTTTTATAGAAAGGAGTTACTTTGAGCTGGTTGAGTTTACGCTTCGCCAATCTCAGTAAGAGATGGAGAATAACCCTGATAGCCACAGGTATCGCCTTGGCGGTGATCCTCGCTGCCGTGGTGGGCTATTTCGCCCTGGTGCCCAAGAAAGTTATGGTGAGATACGGAACTATCGTGAGGGATCCCGTGGATGGGTATGTTTGGGAGGATAATACAGAGACCATCTGGGTATACCCTAAAGACGCTTGGAAATATCGAGTGGAATACATAGACAAGCTGAGCGAGGAGCACCAGAAGGAGCTCGCTGAAAAGGAGGCCCAGGAGGCTGCCGAACTAGCCCAACTAGCTCAGTCCCAGGGCATAGAATCACTCAATGTGAGCATCACTCAACAACAGAAGGAGAGCGTGGACATTCTTCAACATAATATCGACGTGATGGGGCAGGACATCATGTCGGGATTGGAGATGATCAGTGAGCTCAACACCACCAAGCAGATGCTGGAAAAGTATTACCGCCAGTTTGCCTCCCTGCAATTGCCCCCCAACCTGCAGCATCTTCAGCAGCAGGTCCTCTACGTATGGGGACTCTATATAGAAGCCACCAACCTTCTTATAAAAGCGGCTGAAACCCTGGACTATAGCTATGTGGAACAGGCTCAGGCGAAGTTGAATCAGGCTAACGCCTACCTGGAGAGTCTTTTCCCCAAGTGAAAACCATACCCGACCATCTTTTTCTTTACCGACCTGGGCTCGCGGGCCATCTTTTTTCTGGCTCTTTTCCGCATAAACCCACTCATATAAAAATGAGACACCATGAACACGCACCATATGACATAGGTAAATAACATAGGGCAAAAGAGAATTTCGTTAACCTGTGGGAACATCCAGCAAGCACCTTGTTAAAGCTCCATATCTGGTATCTGGCCACACGTAGGCAGGATTAAGCGTCGCCGCTTATTCCACGTTCCTCCTTTTTTATCTACAGCCCACGATCGCGTTTGAAATCAGATTAGGGAGTAAGAGCACTCTATGTTAACAGGAGCGAAAAATTCAACGATTCAAACCTTGGTATAGTTATTTAAAATCATGGGGTGGGCGAGCGTGCCCTTCGCTTCGTGAGGGTTATGATCATAGATTCAAACCTTGGTATAGTTATTTAAAATCATGGGGTGGGCGAGCGTGCCCTTCGCTTCGTGAGGGTTATGATCATAGATTCCAACCCTGGTATAATTTATTTAAATTAATAATTACAGGCTATCAAAGAAGGCAGCGATTTCATGAACTCGCATAAGATAGATGAACGTCCCAACCTCTTCTTCCGACTCGCCGAATTCATATTGCTAGGGACCTTCCATATAACCAAGATTCTCGCATTGTTGCTGCCTCCTACGGCGCTACGCAATTTATATAAAGCTTTGGGATACGCCTTTTTCTACGCCAGGCCGCGAATGCGCAAGCGGCTGCTGGGGTGCATTTCTAAAAGCATGCCCCAGATAGTAGATCCCGCCGAAATCAACCATATAGGTAGGGAAGCCTGCTGCTCCGCCCTCTTTCCTATGCTGGACTTGATTCTCTTTTGGAGATATAAAGACCAATTTATGGGGGAACTCGAGATTGAGGGTCTTGATAATCTTGACCAAGCGGAGGGGGAGGGCAAAGGGGTGATAACTCTCTTCGCTCACCTCGGGGCTTACGTGCTTCTTCCGGTGATAATGTATCACATTGACAGGCCTATTACCCCCATTATATTTCATCCCTCAGCCACACCGGTTCCCCGCTACATCTCTACCCTGGCGGAGTTCGGGAGTCACTTGGGGTGCGATCCCCTGGAACCAGTCTTTTGGACCGGACAGAATACGGCGAAAAGGGCCGGGGCTCATCTAAAGAAAGGGGGAAGACTGGCTATCACCTTTGACGTTGATGGCCAGCACATTGTAAACTTTTTCGAGCGGCCAGCCGCAATGGCGGACGGGATCGCCCGCTTCTCATTGAAATACGGGGC
>JACVIX010000160.1 GCA_015711725.1 Candidatus Geothermincola primus
CCGCGCCACCGCGGTGAACTGGCTGAAGACGCCATAGTGGCCTATGACTCCAGCTCGCTGGGGCAACGTTACGACCATCCTCAATTCCTGGACATACCCTTCGTGGAGTTGGCTATGGAGCACGGCGGGGAAAGGATCATGGCCAACACCGTTGCCACTGGTGCCATCCTGGGCATGCTAGGTATGAACCTAGAGGTGCTTCTGGAAACCATCGGATCCACGATGAGGAAGAAGGGGGATGATGTCGTCGAGGCTAATTTAAAAGCGGCGGAAGCGGGCTACCGCTTCGCGGAGAGAGAATGCCTTCGCTGTTCCTTTACCCTACCGCCTCAGGCCAAACCCAAGATGCTCATCCAGGGAAACGAAGCCATCGCCCTGGGAGCCATCGCATCGGGATGCAAGTTTTACTCCGCCTACCCCATGACTCCCTCCACCGGCATCATGTTATATTTGGCGGGAAAGGCGAAGGAGTACGGGATAGTGGTGGAACAGGCGGAGGATGAGATCTCCGCCATCAACATGGCCTTAGGCGCTTCCTTCGCCGGGGTGAGAGCCATGACCGGGAGCAGCGGCGGGGGTTTCGCCCTAATGGTGGAGGGGCTGTCTCTTGCCGCTATGACCGAGACGCCCCTGGTTATCGCCCTGGCTCAGAGGCCCGCTCCCGCCACCGGTTTTCCCACCCGCACCGAGCAGGCAGACCTGCTCTTCGCCATTCATACCGCCCATGGTGAATTCCCACGGGTGGTGTTGGCGCCTGGCACCCCGGAACAGGCTTTTTTCCTCACCAACAAGGCTTTCGACTTGGCGGAGAAGTACCAGGTTACCTCCTTTATCCTCACCGACCAATACTTGGCGGACTCCCAGTGGACCTTGGAGGGCATTGACCTAGGCCAGATAGAGAATAAAAGATACCGCCTGCGAGGGGAAGAGGTGGCCGATCCTAAAAGTTACAGAAGGCACGCCTTCACCGAAAACGGCATTTCTCCCTTTGCCCTTCCCGGGATGGGCAGCTATCTGGTGGTGACCGATAGCGACGAACACGACGAGGAGGGGCATATTGTGGAGGACGCCCATACTAGGGTAAGAATGGTGGAAAAAAGGCTTTGGCGCAAATTGAGGAAGCTCCAGTCTGAGATAAGGCCTCCCCTCTTTTACGGCGCCGCCAATCCACAAGTGGTGTTGGTGGGCTGGGGCTCTACTTATGGGGTTATCAGGGAAGCGGTAGACGCGCTATCCAAGGAAATTGGCATTGCTATGTTGCATTTCAGCGAGGTCTATCCCTTTCCCTCCAGGGAAGGTTTTGATTATTTAAGAATACTGGAGAGAGCGGAGAAATCCATCTGTGTCGAGAACAACGCCACCGGTCAGTTCGCCAGGCTTATGCGCGCTGAGACGGGATTCCAATTCAGCGCCGGTATAAATAGATACGACGGAAGACCTTTCACCCTAGACAGCTTGTTAGGAGAGATACATGAGCACCTTGGATGATTTCGAGGGACAGGTCCCGGCATGGTGCCCGGGATGCGGCAATTTCGCTATCCTCAAGGCTCTTAAAGAAGCTTTGGTGGAGTTGGGCATGGAGCCCCATCAGTTGGTGGTGGTATCCGGGATAGGTCAAGCCAGCAAACTTCCCCATTACTTAAAGTGCAACACTTTCAATGGGCTACATGGCCGTACCTTGCCCGTGGCCACCGGCATCCGGCTGGCCAATCATCAAATTCTGGTAATCGTCACCACCGGGGATGGCGATTGCTACGGCGAGGGAGGCAATCATCTCATCCACGCCATCAGGAGGAATATCGACGTCAAGCTATTCGTTCACGACAACCAGATCTATGGGCTGACTAAGGGACAGGCCTCCCCCACCAGCCAAGAGGGGATGATCACCAAGAGCCAGCCCTTTGGCGTCCTTTCCGAACAACTTAACCCTTTGGCTCTAGCGGTCGCTTTGGACTGTTCCCTGGTAGCCCGGGGGTTCGTCGGAGAGGTGGAACATCTCAAGGGTCTAATGGTGGAATCCCTCCGTCATCCTGGCTTCGCTCTGGTGGATATCTTGCAGCCCTGCGTCTCCTTCAACCGGGTAAACACCTACCAGTGGTACCGGGAGCGAGTCTACCGTTTGGAGGAGGAGTATGACCCCTATGACCGAATGGTGGCTTTCCAGAGAGCGTTGGAGTGGGGAGAGCGTATCCCCATCGGAGTGATCTACCGCAATCGCCGCCCCACCTTGGAGGAACGCGTCCCAGTGATCCAGCGAGAGCCCTTGGTGGAGCAAGATATTGACATATTGTCAAAATTAAAAGAAACCCTGAAAGAGTTTTATTGAAAGAATTAAAACATAATTGACGCGCCTTTCCGGTTAAGGCGCGCAGCAAACCGGACATCCGGCCGAGATATTCGGAAATAATTAGTAAGTATTGGCGAATTCCCGCGAAAAACCTCTAAAGGAGATGAAACACGATTATGGGCAAAATGAAAGGTTTGGTCTTAAGCGCCGAGAACTTCGAGGATCTGGAGTTATTCGTTCCCTACTACCGTTTCCTTGAAGAGGGAATCCAGGTAGAAATCGCCTCCCTGGAGAAGGGCGAGTTCACGGGCAAGCACGGCTACCGAGCGAAAGCGGACAAGCGACTCGACCAAGTGCGTCCCGAGGATTACCGATTCCTCCTGCTTCCAGGCGGAAGGGCGCCCCAGGCGTTGAGAAAAGAGGAAAAGGCATTGGAGATCGCGAGGCATTTCTTCGAGAAAGGCAAACCGGTCTTCGCTATCTGTCACGGTCCTCAAATTCTGGTCTCCGCGGGTTTGCTCAAAGGCAGGCGCGTGACCTGCTATCGCAGCGTCGCCCCGGAGGTGAGAAAGGCAGGAGCCATCTATGAGGACAAAGAAGTGGTGGTGGACGGAAAGCTGGTAACCTCTCGAGTGCCCGAGGACCTTCCCGCCTTCTTAAAAGAGATCTTTAAAATCCTGAAAAAAGAAACGGGGAAATGAGGCGGTCGCGTTATTTCGTCCTCCAACCCAAATCCCCATCATGGCAACGGAAAAGGGGTTGAGAACTTATTCGTCTCCAAAAACTTCTCCCTTCCCTTTTCGGGCAATCTCGCCGGAGAAACTCGCGAGTCTTGCCCATGCTCGGTCTGGAGAGCGGGAATCAGCACTTTAAAGGCTCGCGCAATCCGTACAGCTGACGGTTCCGTTCGGTTCAGAGAGAAAATGACCTCGATAATAGTGACCCGACGCAATAACAGTTCAATGACGCCGGGTGATAAGATAGAGGTAACGAATGCGCCGTCGAGTTTCTTTATTAATCGAAGGATGTTTAAATTTATGAAAAAACCGAGGAAATCACCGAATTGCGGAGAAAAAGGGGAGATGAAGTTGCCGCCCCATTGCCGCCTTGTGGATAAACACGACGACCTGTTAAGAAACGGGTGGCGGGAGGCGCTCATATCAGGCGGGGAACATCTCAAACGCGTGCTCGACGAATACCTGGATCTAGGTTTTGAGTGCGCCCTTCAGGAGTTAGACCCTTTCCAGGTGGAAGGATGCGCGCACTGCTACAAGGCGGAGGGAGAGCGTCTCTTCAGGGTCTTCGTGCGCTCGAAGAAAAAAGTCGCCAAGAGATGACCCGCGAGCGACAATGCGCTTGAGCGAGAGGTTCGCTCATCCCTTCCTCGCGAGCTAATCGGATATCTGGTTTAATTTCAACGTATAAATCTTATATGGAAATTCACGCGTCTTGTCTACTTATATACCGCCGCGCGATTCAAAAAATCTATTCTTCATCGCCTCAGCATTATAATGAACGCCAAAAATCAAAACATAGACAAGATAAAGATTTTTCATGGATAGAATAATTGCCGGACTTCCCAAACCACCAGCATCTATAGTACATGGGAGAAATGAACGAATATAATTAGAGATAGGATATACGATAGGAGATAATGTTCCTCATGATTGAAGAGGAGAGACGAGAAGAAGACCCCCCGACGGATATCAAGAGAAACCGAGATATGCCTGGGGGAGGGAAAGATAACGGGAAAAATACTCGTGAAGATCCCGTTATCGAAGCGAAACGCCTGAAAAGCGAGGGATTTTTCCGCGTCCTCATCGAGAATATCGACGACGCGCTCATCGTCATCGGTCGCGATGGTTCGATTAAGTATCAAAGCCCTTCTTTGGGACGGACGCTGGGCTACGATTCCGACGAACTGACGGGTCGCAACCTTTTCGAGATGGCGCATCCCGATGAGCGGGCCAGCCTGAACGCGCTTATCGCTCGGTGCATAGAAAAGCTTGGAGAAGTAGCATCCTCGGAAATACGCCTACGCCACCGCGACGGTGGTTGGCTCGCCTTCGAGATGACCGGTAAAAACCTGCCCCACCATGAAAAAGCGGAATGGATAATGCTGATCGCCAAGGACATAACTCAACGCGTTTTGGCGGAAGAAACCTTGCGCAAAAGCGAGGAATATTTTCGCTCACTCATTGAGAATATCTCGGACATCATCTCCGTTATTGGCCCCGACGGAACTATCCTTTACGAAAGTCCCTCCATAGAAAAAATTTTCGGATACAAGCCAGAGGAATTGGTCGGGAAGAACGGATTCGATTATCTTCATCCCGATGATCTCCCCACGGCTCAGGACTTATGGGCTAAGATCCTGGAACAACCAGGCGTCGCTTGTTCCGCTGAGCTACGCTTTCGCCATAAGGAGGGCTCGTGGAAAACCCTGGACACGACCGCCAAAGCTATCGTGGATGAGGCGGGAAATATCGACGTGGTGTTAAACGCCAGGGACATAACCGAGCGCAAAGGCATTGAGGAGGCTAAGCGAGAGAGCGAGGAACATTTCAGAAATCTTATCGAAAACATCTCCGATATCATCACCGTTCTAGACGCCGATGGAAGGGTGGTCTATGAGAGTCCCTCAGTGGAACGCATGCTGGGATACCGGCCAGAGGAGCTGGTGGGAGGATACGCCTTCGAGATAATCCACCCAGAAGATCTTCCCGACTTGTTAAAGCTATTCTCCCAGGGAATACTAATCCCAGGCTATATGGTGACCGCCGAATATCGGGTTCGCCACAAGGATGGATCCTGGCGCTACATAGAGGCCAGGGGCAGAAATCTGCTGGAGGACCCGGCGGTGCGGGGGGTGGTGGTAACTTCCCGGGATATATCCGAGCGCAAGGAGACAGAGAGAACCATCAAGGAGAGGGAAGAGCTCTTCCGTTCCATGATAGAGAACGCCACGGATATCATCACCATCTTGGATCGGGACGGCACCATCATCTATGAAAGCCCCTCCATCCAGAGGGCGTTGGGTTATACGCCCGAGGAGTTGGCTGGCCATAATGTCTTCGCGCGGATACATCCGGATGATCTACCCCATGTGCAGGATATATACTCCCAGGGTTTAGAAAACCCGGGCAAAATCTTCAGGACGGAGTACCGGGTGCGCCATAAAGACGGTTCTTGGCGTACCTTCGAAGCAATCGGAAGAAACCTGCTGGAGGACCCGGCGGTGCGGGGGGTGGTGGTAAACGCGAGGGACATCACCGAGCGCAAGCGAATGGATCAAGCCCTAAGGGAGAGCGAGGAGCGCTACCGTGCCTTGGTGGAAACCTCGCCGGACGCCATCATCCTCACCAACCTCGAAGGAAAAATCCTTATGGCCAACCCGGAGGCGGCAAATCTAGGGGGCTTCCGCGATCCCCGAGAGCTTGATGGAAAGAGCGTTTTTGATTTTGTGGCGCCCCAGGACTTGGAGCGGGCGAAACATAACTGGAAAGCCATACCGGAGCGAAAGTTTTCCAGAAATATCGAGTACCAGATGGTTAGAAGAGATGGGATCACGCTTCCCGTGGAGCTTAGCTCCTCTCTTATAACCAACGTTGAGGGCAACCCTCAGGGCTTCATCTGCGTGATTCGGGACATCGCCGAGCGCAAGCGGGCGGAGGAAGCTCTGCGAATAAGCGAAGAGCGCTACCGCATGCTCTTCCAACACTCCCCCATAGGGGTATTCCATTATAACGCCGATCTGGTTCTCACCGATGTGAACGACCGCTTCGTGGAGATGCTTCAATCCAGCAGGGAGAAACTTCTAGGTCTCGACCTGAACACCATAAAGGACCAGAGGGTGCTTCCCGCCCTCCGCGCCGCCCTGGAAGGGGAGGAAGGTTTTTACGAGGGCCCTTATTTCGCCACCACCAGCGAGGCGAGGATCTGGGGATTGATGCGCACCGCTCCCCTATTCGACTCCCAAGGCAATATCGCCGGAGCCATGGGCATCGTGGAGGACCTAACCGAACGCAAGCGGGCGGAGGAGCGGGAAGCCGCCTTGAAGGAACTGGGCATCGCCTTGAGCGAGACCGACGACTTGGGGGAAGCCCTGCGCCTCTGCCTCAAGACCGCCATAGACATCTCGGGGATGGACTGCGGAGGCATCTACCTGTTGGACGAGGAGGCGGGAACTCTGGAGCTGGCCTGCTACCGGGGCCTCTCCCGCGATTTTATAGAGAAGGTCTCCCACTACGGAAGAGAGGACCCCAATTTCCAGCTGGTCAAGGAGGGTAAACCCATATATGCGTCTTATGTCGAGAACATCCCAGAGAAAGATTATATTCTCCGCGAGGGCCTCAAATCCATCGCCATAATCCCGATAGAGAGCCAGGACAAGGCGGTGGCATGCTTGAACCTCTCCTCCCACACCCTGGAGGAAGTGCCTGGGGAGGACCGCGCCATCTTGGAGATTTTAGCCTCCCAGATGGGAAACGCCATAGCCCGACTCCAGGCGCTGGAAGCCCTAAAAGAGAGCGAGGAGAGGTATCGCGCCT
>JACVIX010000161.1 GCA_015711725.1 Candidatus Geothermincola primus
ATGCTTCGTTGAAAGAACCGCCAGGCTTGGATAAGCCCCCCGGAAAGGGTGACTTTTTCCGGGTTGAAAATATTGATAAGGTTGGATATACCGATGCCCAGATAATGTCCCATCTCTTCTAGAATCCTCAGCGCCACCTCGTCGCCGTCTTCCGCAGCCAGGGTAACCATTTTGGCGTCGTAGACCTCCATCTCCGCCGCGCATCTTCTCAATACCGGCGACGCGCCGCCACCCAGCTTCCTCTCCCTGGCCATCCTCTCGATGGCGGTCCCTGAGGCCAAAGCCTCCAGACAGCCTTGGGACCCACAGTTACAGAGGGGCCCACCCACCATGATGATCATATGGCCTAATTCCGCCCCCGCTCCGCTGACGCCCCTATAGAGCTTGCCATCCACTATAATGCCCCCGCCGATTCCGGTACCCAGGGTGAGATGCACCAAATGGCGCGAGCCTCTTCCCGCCCCCCACCTAGCCTCTGCCAGCGCCGCCACGTTGGCATCATTGTCCACCACCACGGGAAGATGGAACTCGCTCACCAGTAATTCCTTGAGCGGTAAGTTCTTTAGCGGGAGGTTGGGGGCCTCGGTGATCACGCCCCGCTCGTAATCGATGAAACCCGCTATGCCTACCCCTAAGGAGCGCGCCTCCAATCCCTGACCCCTCCCTTCATTACGCAGTTTCTCGATGACCTCAGTCACGCATCTCACCACGGCGTCTTGAGAGGATATATCGGTATTCAGCCGGAACCTCCCTTTTATCTCGCCGCCCGCTATCAGGAGGCCGGAGATCTTAGTCCCCCCGGCGTCAACACCTATTACCGCGTGATCTCTCCTTATCTCCATGCCAACATTTCCAAGGATATAAGCCGCACCCGTCGGACTTTCATTCATGAATTTTTCTTTAGTATAACCTATGCCTCCGACAACTTATCTATCTTTCTGTCTCGGGCCTCGAAAAATGTTTCCCTAAAAGATTCAAGCCGATCGTCCTGCCCGCGCCTCAGCGAAACTCCAACGAACCTTCCTTCCCCGAATCCCTCACCGTCAATCGGTCTTCCCCCGCAAACTCGAGAGGCTTCACCGAACACCCGTCATCTAATTTAATGATGATTTCTAAGTAATTTACATTATACGAAATGACAGCTAGTTAATTTTCATTCTTTTTAAATCGTCCTTAAACTCTTCCGGTTGCATAGATAGGCATCAGCTTGGGTTGCAAGCGCGCCATTTAATGGATTTACCCCCACGCTTATAACCACGCGCGCACTTTCTCTATATAGGAGGGGACGTTGAACTTTCTAGCGCATCCCCTATAACTCATGTAACGTATCTTCCCGAAGATGGGTCGGGAGCCCCAAGCCCGATCGTGCACTCCCCCTATGCTCCAAGCGATGCCGGTGTAGCCGTTGGGATCCCTGCCGTCCAGCTCGTAGCGGTCATTGAGATAGATGGCCACCTCCAGCGCGTCCTCTGGGGAAGGGGTCCATTCCAGGATCTTCTTTGCCCAGTACATCCTCATAAAACCGTGCATCTTCCCTCTAATCACCATCTCCAACTGAGCGGAGTTCCAAAGTTCGTCGTGAGTGCGCCCCATTTCCAACTCCTCAAGCTCGTAGAGGTACTCCCTGGCGTCACTGCGATGCTGATTCAAAGTTTTTTTGGCCCAATCAGGAAATCCCTCGAAATGGTCATAATACAGGTTGTAAAAACAGTAATTGTCGGATAATTCCCTGCGTACGATCAACTCTTCCAAGAATGCTTCCCGATCGACCTGGGGTACGTCGGCTTTCTCCGCCTCCAAAACCACCCTCTGAGCGGAGAGCTGACCGAAATGAAGATATGGCGAGAGGTGGGACTGGCCATCTAGTTCGGAGCGGTTTCTCACCTCCTGGTAAGAGGAGAGTTTTCGCTCAAGAAACGAGTTCAATGCCCTCTTTGCAGCTTTTTCTCCAGGTTTTATCCATTTTACCTCGGATACGGACTTATCCACCCGTAAGGATTTGGACAACCTTTCCCACGGAATGCTCGCCCTCCTCTCCCAGCTGAAGGGGTGTTTTTTCAGAACCGGGAATTCCACCTTAAACTCCGGGAGTAACCGGTCTATCTTGGGACGGAAGGTACGGGCGGAGAATTCTTGTTTATGAGAGGCCACCCAACAAGGCACCACATTGTGGGCGTCTACTTCCCAGAAGGGAACGCTTATCCTCTCCCTCACCTTCTCCTTCCATTCCCTCTTTATCCTCAAGGGATCGAAATCGGTGACCAGCAAACCTGCCTTTAGTTTGGATATCATGGCGGGGATGGTCTTTTCCGGGTTACCCGCCATCACCTGAAAGGAGATATTTTTGGCGGCGAGCTCCTCTTCCACTTCTTTCAATCCCTCTATCATGAAACCATACTGTCTTATGGTGGCCCCTAAAAAAGAGGGCGACAGGCTGAAGGCCACCACCAGGGGGACCTTGCGCTGAAGAGCGCGCTCTTGGGCGAAGAGCAGGGCCCAGTTGTCTCGGGCTCGTTGGTCCCGGCTCATCCAGTAGACCACTGGACCTGGGCCAGCTATCCCATCTTTGAGCAGTCTGGCTCTCCTTAAGTCCACCATTTCTTTATACCTTTTTTGTACTTTAGGAAGAGGTCTCGGCCTCGCATATCGTTATTCCCACCACTTCTTTATACCCTTTTTCATGCTCATCTCCCCATACCCTTTATTAGGTCATCCGCGACCGAGGCAAACATAATTTTCTCCCGGACCCTCATTACTTCCTGCGAGCCTTTAGAAAAAAACCAATCGAATGGCAATCGTCAGAGCGAATAGTCTCTTTTCTATGATTATTACCGAGAAGGTTCACAAGCCCTTACCGCTTTTCTCGGCCTTCTCCATGGCCCGCCTGGTCGCCTCCGCCAACTCTTCCACCCGCTGGGAACTGATGAGCAGCCGACGCCCCCCGAAGAGGTAGAGCTGCAAACCCCGGTTGCCATAGACGTTATACGCTCGATTCCTCACCCAGCCCTGTATGCCCCATCTCCCATATTCCAATATGGGACGATAGGTACGCACCTCCACCCTTTCGATCTCTGTCCAAGCAATTCTTTTGTAGGAGCGATGGAAAGGGATATAGCGGATATAGAGCCCGTCATCGCGCACCTCGACCACCAGACACGCGGAAAAGAAGAGCAGGGGCATGCCCACACCCACTAGCAACCAGATAGTCAGTTGTAAGAGGGTGGTGCCCAAACCTTTTCCCCAGGGATCTTTGCCCAAAGTCAATTGCACTATCGTACTCAGCCAGGCAAAACCAGCAATCACCCCCACCAGTAAGCGCAGCCATAGATGGTTAAACCTCTGCTCTTCTTGAAAATAAACCCCCGCTCTTTCCGTCTTGTCCAAGATATCGGCGACCATCTTCTCCCACCTGCCTTAGAAAATTCAAGCAGACGGCTTTTTTGCAGAAAACTTCTCCGCTCATGATCAAACATTTTACATATTACAACATATTACAATTCTTATCCAGTTCGTTCCTATCCCCGACTTTCTTACATGTTGTAAGAAGACACGGGCATTCAGGCTCTATCTTAGCCAAAAAATGATGTAATCGCAGGACGTCGACAGGTAAAGGCATAGTAAGACTATTTTCGATGGAGGGACAAGGTCTCAAGAAAAAAGCTAGCTTAACCATACCTGTGGGATCCAGCGGAAATATAAATCACATAATCGTTAAAACGCGCTATCATGGGGGAATTTTATCTGTCGGCCAGATTCCCCGGCGGTAAGAATGAATATTCCCTATGGACATCCGGATTTGACAGAGACGATTCGCTCTCTTCCCTTTCCTGAAGATAAGACAGCCTCCCAAAACTAGGCGATTCAATCTAGTGCGAAGAATGCCAAGGCGCCGGCGCGTCTATCCATAAAATGTACGTTAATAGCTAGGGTTCTTGATTCCGGGCTCCGCGCCAACTGAACAGGAGAAAGTTCGCCTAAACTCAGATATCCTTAAAAAACGGGGATTCCTGATTCCCCTTAATCCACGTTAAACCAAAATCGAAGAAATTATTATTTGCACACGGGATACGCCTTTTACTTTATGCCCCCACAGTCCATGACTTCAAAATTCCCCGCTTTGGTGTTTACCCCGGGGATAACAAGGGAATAGATAAACGGAGCAAAACAATCGAAAATATAAATATCGAGTTATTTTAATAACGTGATTTTCAAGGAGGGGAAAATATGAAGGCTTTGACATTCGAGTACAGCATTCCTAAATACGTGATTACTGGAGCCCTGGTGGATCGTTATCCCCAGGTGCTATTCTCCAATCTGGCTCCGGTGCAACTCCGTGAAATCCCAGATCCTCGGTTGTTGGGCGATGACTGGGTGCTGATCAAGCCCCGTCTTGCCGGGCTCTGTGGAAGCGACATGAGCATTATTAAATGCCACGAAAGCTATACCCTAATGCCCTTCGCCTCTTATCCCTTCGTGCTGGGTCACGAGGTCTGCGGAGAGATAGCGGAGAAGGGCTCGGAGGTGGAGGATTTCCAGGTGGGGGAGCGGGTAGCAGTGATGCCCATGCTGGGCTGCGCCGCCCGGGGTATACATCCCCCATGCCGCATGTGCGCCGCCGGCCGCATCTCCCTCTGCGAGAACTTCACCGAGGGGAATCTGCAGCCTGGAATGTTCTCGGGGAGTCATGCCCAAGTCCCCGGTTTTCTAAGCGAGATGGGAATGGCTCATAAAACCGCTCTGGTGAAGGTACCCGAGGAGTTGAGCGATGAAAACGTGGTGCTCACCGAGCCTTTAGCCACCACCCTGCATATGGTCCAAGAGAACCCCATCCAGCCTGGGGAGACATTGCTGGTTTATGGGTGTGGGGTGATGGGTCTGTGCACGATAGCCAGCCTGAGAGCCCTCCACCCCCAATGCCGCATCCTCGCCATTGAGCCCGACCCCTTTCACGCCGATCTGGCCAGGGGGCTGGGAGCGGAGGAAGTCATTTCCCCAGGCAAACCCAAACAGCTAATCAAGAAAATAGCCGACCTCACCGGGGCCAAGTTCTATACCCCACTGCTGGTCAAACCATTGCTCATCGGCGGGGTGCACCGGGTCTTCGACGCCGTGGGCTCTACCGAGAGTTTGGACATATCCCTGCGCGTTCTGGCCAACGGAGGATGGTACAATCTCCTGGGCATCACACCGGTGAAGAAGGTTGATTGGACCCCGGTATGGCTCAAGGAGCTCACCATCAAAGGAGTCTATGGTTATAACGGTCCCGGTGGTAGCGATGATCCTACCCAGGCTTTCAAGCTGGCCCTAAGCTTCTACCGGGAAAAACAGATAGATCTGTCCCACCTTGTCACCCACCGCTTCCCGCTGGAACAGTGGCAGCAGGCTTTGGATACGGCGCTGAACAAAGGGAAATATCACGCTGTAAAAATAGTTTTTACGCCCTGAAAGCTAATTAAAACACTTTATTGATTTTACGCGTGACGGTGAAGGGCGCTCTGGATAACCGTGTCCTATCTCGGAGGGTAAGAAGTCCTCTTTCTCAGGTTGGGGACTATCAACGCTATCGAAGAGGCCTTGAGAGAACTTCCATCGCCAGGTTGCGTGTGTCTTGGTTTAGATCAACTAATAATGCGTTCCCAGCAAGCGGAAATTAACTCAATTCCTTTTCCTCGCACATTACCTGAAGTCCTCTTTATGTTAAGCTCTAGAATGAGCAGGCGATTCCTCACCTCTTTCCCCGATTATGCAATAAAGGAGCGAGTGAGTGATTACTCACCTCTTCCCCGATTATGCAATAAAGGAGCGAGCGAGCGATTACTCACCTTCTTCCAGATTATGGAATATTTGGCGCACAAGCTCGTTACCAGAGCGCGGTCAGGGCTTAGTCATGTTTCGCGTATTTTCTGATTCTCGAATAACTCTTTTCCAGCCATTCAGGGTCCTCGATGCTTATCTCTACGGCTCCATGGGGGCAAAAGCTGGCGCAACGTCCGCAAGCCCGGCAGGAATCGTCGATTATCGCCCTTCCCTCAATCACTTCTATGGCATGGATGAAACAGCGATCCACGCACTTGCCGCAGCCTATGCACTTATCCGTCACTCTGATGCTTACCCCCTCCAGGCGGGGGAATAGTGGGTCCAGACGCCTCAAGGGCACCAGAGAACAGAAACGGGTGATGCAGCAGCATTCACAGCAAAAGCAAACGGTGAGCAGTCGGGACCGGTCCTTGATCCCGAAGATGAAATTATCCACCCGCGCCTTCCCCACTATGGGAACCAGTCCTGCCTCTACCGCCCTCTTGGCATGCTGCTTGGACTCCTCCACCCCCGCTTCTCGGAAAGGATACTTGCGGCACTCCTTGGCGGAGTCCCCCAGTAGCAAGCAACCTATCTCCCGGGGATAGTTCCCGCACTTGAAACCTTTGCGGCACCCACAGTAATCGATTATCGCTCGGTGGGAAGCCTCCTCAATGAATCGATACAGTAACTCCAGGGGCATAGGGACGTTTTCCGGCATGTGAATATTCGCATTGATGGGCAGCCAGCGCATATCTGTCTTATCTCGGCGGAGCCATGGATGGATCTTGTCCAACAGAGGTAGACGCATCACTCCTTTGAACAGCGCTTGCCCCCATCTGCTCAAGCCCTTTTCCGGATTGGCTTGCTTGTTCTTCCCAGACGCTTTCTTCATCGCTACCACCATCCCTTTCCCAGCCAGCTCGCCACAGCCTGTAACAACCTGCCTATAATACTATACCTTTCCGAAAACGTCCTAAATCTCAATTCTCGGGGAACCGGTAAGC
>JACVIX010000162.1 GCA_015711725.1 Candidatus Geothermincola primus
AAATATTTACCCAGAATCTACCTATCTAAATCCTTGATTGGGAAAGTTAAAGACGATTTTAAAAGATTATACCGTCTGCTTAAATAATGGAGTTTGAACCCTATATTTTATGATGCCATCATGTTGGAAAAACCATATCCGGGTTCTTTTCAAGAATATGGCATGATCGTTATATTTCACATAAGATTGGCGCGTTTTCGCGTCGTCTCAGTGACAGGATCGATTAACAACATCGCCCTATTATTCGTTGCAGATTGTCTTCGCTTGATTTTTCTCAAGAACGCCTTGCAAGACTTTGTATAAGGTTGGTCGGGGTGAGAGGATTTGAACCTCCGACCTCGGCGTCCCGAACGCCGCGCGCTAACCAAACTGCGCTACACCCCGACCGAAAAAGCAGACTCTATAAATACATTATATATGCATTTACACGGGATGATGTGGAATATTTAGATACTGAATATTAAAGTCCCTTGGCGCAAACGACTATCATGCGAAAAAATTCCTGGTCTCATCCCTTTCTTCTTCGCGCCCTGAGGGAAAGGAACTTAAGCGATGCGAACTGAAGGTTGAGCGCTCCAGCTCGTCTCGGCAATCTTTCCTCAATAATCAGTCACGAATGAAACTCTTCCTCAGGAACCTCTTTTTACTCACCTTTATCAACGCGTCCGCTCGCTAGCCAAGGCGATGTGATCGCTCTCGATCTCGATGAGCGCTGAGAAAATCTCTTTTACCCTTTTATCTTGGCTTTTTTCCAATGCGCTCTTGTAGAAGTCCACCGCGCGATTCTCCCTCCTGATAGAGTCCTTTAAATTCTCCTGCTGGGTGGAGAAAGCCTCGGCGCTGAGTTTGTCCCAATCTGGCTTGGGGACTTGAAGAATCTTGGAGACGGTGCTGGCATGTTCCGCCTCGATGCGGGAGAGAGCCTTAAATAGCATCTCCCCGTCCACATCTTCCGCCTTGGCCATGGCGGCGCGGTAGAAGGTTGTGTTGTCGATTTCCAGCTCAAGGGTGCGCTGGAGAAGACCTCGCTCCTCCTCGGTAAGCTCACCCACGGGGTGTTCCTCCCAGTCCTTAGCCAGCACGATAAACTGGCCGTGGGCCCCGCAGAAGGGACAATTGGGGGGCGGAGCTGAGCCTATATAGGGGTCACCGCAGATCATACACCTGTAAACATACATGACTTTCTCCTCCCTTTCCTTTTATTGGCAAGGATTTCACGAATCATTATAACCTATCTTTCCTTTTTTCAAGAAAGACGCGAAGGGGGTTTACATGCGAGCGTTTCAAAGTTTAAGCTTTGGGAGAGACCATCATTTCCAATCCAGTGATCGATGACTTAGAGGAGAGAGGAAAGTTATATTTGCCCTCCCTCGACCAAGCTTGCGGATTCGCTCCCTCATCCCGAGCCGATGCGTGAGAAGGTGACATTAAAGCGTTATTCCCCGTGACATCGAGCTACTTTCATAATTTGGACGGGCTTTCATCAGTTCCTTTACTCCCATATGTATTTCAAGCGGGTGACTTCACTTTCTTTAGCTCTTCTTTAATCATGGTGATCCTGGTGATTTGTTTGGCGGAGGTCATGATAAAATGATGTCGGGAATAATTAGCGGTAATCCCATTGATGGGTTTGAGCGGTGAACTTGGATGGCGAAGATCCATTCATAAAGGAGGAAGCTGGGAAGTGGCGGAAGTAGAGGAACGGTACCAGGAGCTCTCTTATCGGGAGCAAGTCTTCGAGGAGGAGCCATTTTATCTGCCGGTGGGAGACGAGGTGGAGATATTCCGCTCCGCTTACCATGCGCGCATCCCGGTTATTCTCAAGGGTCCCACCGGTTGCGGAAAGACCCGTTTTCTGGAACACATGGCTTGGTTGCTGGGGAAAGAGGGCGGCTTCGAGCTACCCTTGGTCACCGTGGCGTGTCATGAGGATCTCACCGCTTCGGATTTGGTGGGTCGCTATATCCTCCAGGCTGATCACACCTTGTGGGTTGACGGGCCCTTGAGCGCGGCCGTGAAGGAAGGCGCCATCTGCTATCTGGACGAGGTGGTAGAGGCGAGGAAAGATACCTTGGTGCTAATCCACCCTTTGGCCGATCACCGACGCCTCCTCCCAGTGGAGAAAAAGGGATCGGTGATCAAGGCGCACCCCAACTTCTTGTTGGTTATCTCCTACAATCCGGGATACCAGAGCCTGCTCAAGGACTTAAAGATCAGCACCCGCCAGAGGTTCGTGGCTATCGATTTCGGCTATCCGCAGCTTTCCCTGGAAACTCAGATAATTTCCCAGGAGGCGGGGGTGGATGAGAGCGTCGCCCGCAACCTGGCTTTGCTGGGCGAGCGCGCGCGCAATTTGGAAGAAGCGGGTGTGGAAAACGGGCCCTCCACCCGCTTGCTCATCTACGCCGCCCGGCTTATCGGTCAAGGAGTGGAGCCACGGCGCGCCTGCGAGACCGCGGTGGTTTCCGCGGTAAGCGACGACCCGGTGGTGCAGGAGGCGATGCGCCATCTGGTGGCGGCGGTCTTTCCCTAAAATTGGAGGCGGAATGAGGTGACATCGCCTCTTAACCTGGCTATCTACGATCTCTCCAGAGAGGGAACTCTTGGCTTCAGAGAGGAGAGCGGGGCTCGTCTGGAGGAAGCGGGCCCAATTCTGGCTCTTTTCGGAAAAGGATTGTGCGCTCATTATCTTCATCCCAAGTCTTTGCATCAGGCTCCCCGCTTTCTCTCCAATCCCCATCGCGTCTTCCCCTTCAGCGATGGGAGGGAATTGTACCTGCCGGAGACCCTAGATATCTTCGATACTCCCGGTGAGAACCGGCTGGTCCTGCGGCTCTATGCCGCCGTGCAGGCGGGGCAGTGGGAGTGGGGTACCTTCCAACATCCATGCGTGGAGGAGATCGATGGCTTATGGGGAGACGCTTCCCGGCTGCGTGAGTGGGAGCCTCTCTCCTGGATAAAACTTTTTCTGGGACGCTTCCCCCTCCCAGGGTTGGCGGGGGACATCTTCATAACCGTGGAGACCGCCAGGGTTACCGCCTCGCTTTCTCGCGCTTTCTGCGGTCTAAAGGCTGACTTGCGCTGGTTTCTTCCGCGGCTTCTGGAGAGCTCTTATCCCCATAATACCCCTAGGGGTATATTGTGGGATTTGTTTTTCGCTCTTTTTGGTTATCGAGAAGGTGTGAGCCCAGTGGATACCTTGGAGGAGATGGTGAGGGAGGCTATGCGGGTAGTTCAACCTGGTGCAAACCTCAAAGATTCGCTACAAATAACCGTCGCGCTCTATCCAATCCTGGAAAAGCTGCTACGGGAGGCGCGCGACATGTATAAAAGCGCTTTTCAGGATTGGGCACATGACCTCTTCTTAAGCTCTCTGGCAAACCAAGGGGAACGCCCCACCAGCCGCCATGGGATTCCGCCTCAGGGTTCTTCCACTCTCACCATAATGGAGGGAATGGCGGAAACTCTGGATGGGCTCACTTTCCTGGAAGCCCGTCTACCCGCAGGCTCCGGGGAGTTCCTTAGCGAAAGTTTAAAGATGGAGGTGACGGAGAAGAGGAACGCAGCGGAAAAGCCCACCCTGAAGGTGAACTTCCCGGCGGACAGAGCTCATTCCGATGTCTTTCCAGAACTGGTAGAGTGTAAGCGCTTTATTTATCCGGAATGGGATTACCTGAGAGGAAGTTATCGCCGCGATTGGGTCACCCTCTACCAGCTGGAAAAACTGCCCGATGAGGGAGGGAAGCGGGACCTGCTCAAAGGCTGGGAGCAACTGGTTCAGGAGGTTAGCAGGCAGTTTCGCATGATCCGCCACCAGGAACGGAGGTGGCGCAAGAGGTTAGAGGATGGAGAGGAGATAGATCTGGAGGAGGCTCTCCAAGGAGAGCTGGAAAGGCGCAGCGGCATCCCCCCTTCGGAGAAGACTTACATGGAGAAGCGGCGACGAACCAGGGAGGTAAGCGCTTTCCTGCTGATAGACCTCTCCGCCTCCACCTCTTATCCCATCGAGGAGGGAAGCCACGAAGGCGAGACGGTACTGCAGGTGCTCCTGGCCAGTGGAGCCATCATGGCTCAGGCCCTGGAACAACTGGGCGATCGCTACTGCCTCTACGGCTTTTCCGGTTACGGTAGGAAGCAGGTGGAGGTGTTGCGCATCAAGTCGTTCTCCGAGCGCTTGGGGAAGGAGCACTTAGAGAGGATGGGGAGGATCCGTTCTCGCAAGAGCACGCGCATGGGCGCGGCGGTGCGTCATGCCCATCATATCCTTAGCGCGGAACCGGCGTCCCTCAAACTGCTCATGGTATTAAGCGACGGTTTCCCCCAGGATTGCGACTACGGCGATGACCGTGGGGACCGCGAGTATGGGCTGCAGGATACCGCGCACGCACTGATGGAGGCGGAGATGGATGGCGTAGTGCCTTTCTGCATCTCCGTGGACAGCGCAGGCAACGACTACTTGCGGCGCATGTGCTCTGCCCGCAATTATTTGGTGTTGAAGAGCGTGGGGGACCTGCCCCGCCAGCTGCCCAAGATCTATCTGCGTCTGCGGGATCATTGGTGAGGGTTGATATCGTCTCATCCTCTCCAGGCCTTTCTCTGAGGGGTAAGGGTATATCCGCTTGGGATGAGCGCAAGAGCATTCCGCCGGTCTCAGTGACCATCCGGGCGTATGTGCGATCACGGTCAGCGTTTGCCGTGTGGAGAAAAGTTATAATTAAATTTTACAGGTTGAAGGAGGAATAGACATGGCGGGGGGAATAGCGAAGAGCCTGCGGGTGGCGGCGGTGCAGATGGAATCGGAGAACGGGATGATCCAGCGCAACCTCCAGCGCGCCACTCGCCTAGTGGAGAAGGCGGCGGGCAGAGGCGCTCGCCTGATCGTGCTTCCCGAATTCATGCCCACCGGTTATATCTTCGCCAAAGAGATGTGGGACGCGGGGGAGCCTGCGCAGGGACCCACGGTAAGGTGGCTTAAGGAAAACTCGCGGAGGCTGGGCGTGTGGCTGGGCACCAGTTTCTTGGAAGCGGAAGGGAGTGATTTCTTCAACACCTTCGTGCTGACCAACCCGAAAGGCGCCGAAGACGGGAGAGTACGCAAGCAGACCCCCGCCTTAGCTGAGGCATTTTTCTTCCGGGGCTTCCCCAATCGGCATATAATCGACACGGAGCTAGGCAGGATCGGGGTGGGCATCTGTTACGAGAACTTGCTGGCTTACACCCCTCGGCTTATGCGCGACCAAGACGTGGACCTTATAATCATGCCCCATTCCGCTCCTTCCCCCACTCCCAGCGTCCTTTTTCCTAGACGACAGGTTCGTCGCTACAACCAGAATCTCAAGAACTTGGCAGCTTATTACAGCGGTATGCTGGGCGTGCCGGTTGTCTTGGTGAACAAGGTCGGCAGGTGGAGATCCCCCCTTCCCCTACTACCCTTCCTTCCCCAAGAATCTAGCTTTCCTGGACTTTCCACCATAGCTGACTCCAATGGAGAGGTGAGGGCGCAAATAGGTGAAGAGGAAGGTGTTATAGTTGAGGAGGTAAGTCTGGACCCACGGCGGAAGACCCGCTATTGCCCTCCTCCATACGGGAGATGGTCGATGAAGGTTGGCTGGGCGATGAATCAGTTCGTCCTGGTGGAAGCGGTGGGAGGGTTATTTTATAGAATCAGCGTGGAGCGCAGGCGCAAGGCAAAAATAATTGCATCCAGCGGAAGATAAGTTTGGATAATCGTAGGTTATCTCTTTTTAGAGAAACGCTATTTAATATATCCAAGAAAAACTTCTTATGCTGGCACTGCGCGAGAGGCTCCGGAGAAGCCAGACGACACCTTATTACCTTTCGCGGTGCTTCTCTACAACTCTGCGGTTATAATTTACCCATGGGAGCACACCTTTATAACGACGCCTATGGACAAATTGACGAAAAGAGTAAGCGCAACGCCATACGCATCTGCGATTTCGTCATGGGGGCGGTGGCGCTCTTCTTACTCCTCACCACCCTGGCTATGATCCTTTATCCAGGAAGCCATCATTTGGATCACACTATGGGACGCTACTCCTTATCCGGCAACTTCTTCAGTGACCTGGGCGCCACCCGCACTTACAACGGTCAGAACAACTACCTGTGCATGGCGTTATTTATCGTGGCCATCTCCCTAGTGGGCCTGGCGCTCATAGCCTTCGGACTCAATTACTGGGTGATATACATGAGAAGAGGAAAAGGATTATTCCTGGGGAGGCTCTCGATAGCGGCTGCGACATTAAGCGGGCTGGGCTTTATCGGGATCGGCGCCACCCCCTGGAATATATATATCTATCAACATATACGCTTCGTCAATTTAGCTTTCATCTTTATGCTAATCTTTTCCATCCTTTTTTACGCTTTGCAGCTACTCAACGGCTGGGATTGGAAGTATGTGTACGCCAATGCTTTTTACATCGTGTTACTGGCTTTATATGTGGCTCTGCTCCGAATGGGGGTGAGCATCGACAACCGCATGGGCCTGGCTTTCCACGTGATCTGCCAGAAGGTGATAGTCTACATGTCCCTAGCCAATTTAGCCATCCAGGCCCACGGGGAGAGAAAGGCTCTTTTGGTAACTCAATAGTATGCGTAACGCATGGGCCTGGC